>JACQVA010000233.1 GCA_016210005.1 Deltaproteobacteria bacterium
GTGGATTCCCGCTTTCGCGGGAATGACAAATTGCGTCCCTTTCGGCCATGGGCCTCGGCCTGACAGTACACAGTACTGTCAGACTGGTGAGGATTTGCCCGGTCGGCTGCACGTTACCCACAGATTTGTCGCACACCCATTTCGCCGACCGAGGCGGTTTTTTTGCGTTGTGCCGAACGCCTGGGCAAGCTACCCTAAGGCTTGGGCGCGCCGGGTGCGCACCCGCGAGGAGGGAATGTGACTCGACATCGAATACGGCACCGGCGAATCGGGTTGTTAGTGCTGGCGGCGGCAACGCTGGCACTGGTTCGGCCGGTGAGCGCCCTGGTGTCCACGCTGAGCCCTGCCTCCTACACCACAACCGGCGGCAGCGACGGCGGGCAGCCGGTCGGCAACCTGGCCGTGCGCGACCAATCGGGCACACAGAACGATTTCAACAAGTACGTCGAATTCACCACACCGGCCGGCGTGAACTACCAGGGGTACCGCAGTTACCTGCTCCCCAGCGGCGTCGCCGCGTCCTCGATCCGCGTGCTGCTGCTGACGGCCAACTTCATGGGGCCGGCCAAGGTCGATCAGGCTTGGACGTGGTCGATCTACAATTGGACCACCGGTTCGTGGATCCGCTTGGGCGACAACATGCGGGTGCGGAGCTGGGTGTGGCGCCGCTTCGTGTTCCGCGTCCCCCGCCCCTTTGCCGACTACGCCGAACCCGGCACCGGCGAAATCCGCATCCGCCTGGAATCGAACAGCGACGTGGATGACGCGGATCTGGACTACGAAGCCTTGATGGTGATCAGCAGCGCAGCGCGCGCGGCCACCCCGACCCGAACCCCGACCCCAGCCCCGACACCGACGCCGACGGTCAATGCCTCGGGTATCTGGCGGCCGGCGCTCAACACCAGCTGGCAGATCCAGTTCGGCGGTTTGCCGGTCGATCAAACCGTCGAGGCGCAGATGTACGACATCGATCTGTTCGACAACGATGCCAGCATCGTCGCCGCGTTGCACGCGCAGGGGCGCAAGGTGGTCTGCTACCTGAGCGCCGGCAGTTGGGAGAACTGGCGGCCTGATGCCGGCCAGTTTCCGGCCGCGGTCTTGGGCAGCGATCTGGAGGGGTGGCCGGGCGAGAAATGGCTCGACATCCGCCAGCTCGGCGTGCTCGGACCGCTGATGGAAGCGCGCCTGGATCAGTGCAAGGCGAAGGGCTTCGACGGCGTCGACCCCGACAACGTCGATGGCTACACCAATAACAGCGGCTTCCCGCTCAGCGCCCAAGATCAGCTCGCCTACAACCGCTTCCTGGCCAATGCCGCGCACGCCCGCGGCCTCTCGATCGGCCTCAAGAACGATCTCGCCCAGGTGAACGAGCTGGTGGCCGATTTCGACTGGCAACTCAACGAGCAATGCTTCCAGTACAACGAATGTAACGCCCTGATGCCTTTCATCACCGCGGGCAAGCCGGTGTTCAACCTCGAGTACAATCTGGCGACCAGCCAGTTCTGCGCGCAGGCCAACGCGCTGAACTTCAACTCGCTAAAGAAGCGCCTCGCGCTTGATGCCTACCGCGTGCCGTGCCGCTAGGCCGGGCCGCCGAAATCCGCGATCGCTACTGCCCGCGAACACCGCCGCGGCAAGGGCGGTAGGCGCGGGGCGCAGCCCGGCGTTGCTCGTGCTGGCTCTAGCCGGCGGCATTGCTCTGGTGGTTAGCCTGGTCTACCGGCCAGTGCTCTCAGCACGGGCGCTGGCCTTCGATGATCACCAGTACCTGGTGGAAAACGCCGCGATCAAGCACCCGAGCTGGGCCTCGGCCCGCCGCTTCTTCATCGAGATCACAGCTCCCTCGACCGTCGAGGGCTACTATCAGCCGCTGACCATGGTGTCGCTAATGCTCGATTGTGCCGCCGGCGGCGGGCCGAGCTTCTTGCGTCCGTTTCGGCGCACCAGCCTAATGCTGCACGTTGCCAACACGCTGCTGGTCTTCGGCCTGCTTCAGGCCTTGTTCGGCGCGCCGTGGGCGGCGGCGGTGCTGGCGCTGGGCTTCGGGCTCCACCCGCTCACGGTGGAATCGACCGCCTGGCTGAGCCAGCGCAAGACCGTGCTGGCAACCTGCTTCTCACTGGCGAGTCTGCTCACTGCCGTAAGCTATAGCCGGCGCCCGCACTGGTTGCGCTTGGCTGCCTCCTGGCTGCTTTACGTGCTGGCGCTGCTGGCCAAGCCCACCAGCGTACCGCTGCCCGCTCTCCTGTTGATCCTCGACTGGTGGCCGCTGGCGCGCCTGAGCCGTCGGGCGGTCATGGAGAAGATCCCGTTCTTCGCGGCCGGCGGCGCTGCGGCGGTGATAACACTGGTGTCACAAGCGAGCACTGCAGGTGCATCCGTACCGGCGGCAGCTGCGCCCGAGTTTCTCCCGCTCTTGCTCGCTCATAACATGTTCTTCTACCTGGTGAAGGTTGTCTACCCGCGTGATCTCGCCGTGTACTATCCTTTTCCGGAACCGTTCACGCTCAGTCAGCCGGCGATTCTGGCCGGCGTGCTGGGCAGTGTCGTGCTACTGATCGGCCTCGCCGCTTCGTTGCGTTGGACGCGGAGCGCGCTTGCCGGCTGGTTGTTCTTCACGGTGGCGCTCCTACCCAGCATGAGCGGGATCGGTTTTACCGAGGTAGTAGCTGCCGATCGTTTTGTTTACCTTCCTGCGGTTGGACTTCTGTTCAGCCTGGCGGCGCTGGTGCAATGGAGCCTGCGTTCATGGCGGACTCGCAGTCGCACCGCTGTACTCGGCATGCTGGCTGTGGCCGTGCTGCTGGCACAGGCACGGGCGACGCGCGCACAGCTGGCTCACTGGCAGGACAGTGTGCAGCTCACGCGCCGGGCCTTGAGCTTGGCCCCCGCGGCGGGCCGCGTGCACCATTTCCACGGCACCGCTCTGCTCGAAGCCGGCGACCCCGCCGGGGCCCTGACACACTACCGCGAGGCGTTGCGGCTTGGCCCCCAGACACCTGAGCTGCAGTACGACCTCGGCCTCGCGCTGCTTCTACGTGGGCAGAGCGAAGAAGCTATGGGCCGGTTCCGGGCGGCGATCGAGACCAAGGCGAACTTCCCGGCGGCGCATTACAACCTCGGCATCGCCCTGGTCGAGCGTGGCGACACGCAAGACGGTCTCGCGCACTTGCGCCGCGCGGTCGCGCTCAAGCCGGAATTCGCCGAGGCCCACCATGGCCTCGGCAACGTTCTGGCTGACCAGGGGCAGCTCGACGTCGCGATCGCTCATCTGCGCACGGCGGTCGAACTGGAGCCCGGTTTCGCAGCCGCCCACAACGATCTGGGTGCGTTGCTCGAGCGCCGGGGCGACCTCAGCGATGCGTTGCGGCACTTCAGCGAAGCGCTCCGCCTGCAACCGGACCTGGCTTTGGCACGCGACAACCAGGCGCGGGTCGCGGCCCGCCTGCGCCAGCCCCCTACCCGCTAGTTGCTCGCTCGAGCCGGACGAAACGGAGAAGACGCTCACCATCGATGCGGGCGGTCTGACACCCGCCAACAAGCGCGTAGCCCGGCGAGTGCGCCGGCCCCGGGGTGGGCAGAATCAGGCAGGTGGGCTAATACTAACGCGGCAGCCCAAGCACGTCCGCCATGCTGTAACGGCCCGGGGGTTGGTCGATGAGCCAAAGCGCGGCACGCAGGGCACCGCGCGCCAGGCAATCACGGCTCTGCGAGCGATGCGTGAGTTCGAGCCGTTCGCCGAGACCGGCGAATATCACCGTGTGATCACCGACCGCATCGCCGCCGCGCAGTGTCATCATCCCGATCTCGTGCGCCCGGCGCTGGCCGACGAGCCCCTGGCGGCCATAGACCGCGCACTTCTCGAAGTCCCGCCCCAGCGCGCCGGCCACCGCCCGGCCAAGATGGAGCGCGGTGCCGCTGGGGGCGTCAACCTTCATGCGGTGGTGGATTTCGACGATCTCGGGGTCGAAGTCGTCGCCCAACAAGCTCGCCGCTTGACGCACCAGTTGCAACAGCACGTTGATGCCCACGCTCATGTTCGGTGCCACCACCGTGCGGGTCTGCGGCGCCAGCCGTTCGAGTTCAGCTTGCTCGGCCTGCGAGTAGCCGGTCGAGCCGATGACGATCGGCGCCCGGTGTTGCACGGCGGTGCGCAAGTGCGCGACCGCGGCGGCGGCGTTGGTGAAGTCGAGCGTGACCGCGTCGGGGCGGATGGCCTTCTCCAAGCTGTCGACGATCGGGACGTGCAGCGTGCCCAGTCCGGCCACCTCACCGGCATCGCGGCCGATGTTGGCCAAGCCCGCCGCCTCGACGGCACCGGCCAGCTTGGTCTGGGGCGACTGCGCCACCAGGTTGATCAGCGTCCGGCCCATCCGGCCGGCCGCGCCGCAGACGATGATCCCCAGAGCCATGTTCACAGTACTCCGAAGCTACGCAGCGCCTGGCGCAGCTTCTCGCGCGGCGCGTCGGTCATCGCCACCAGCGGCAGGCGCACCTCGTCGCGGCACAGCCCCATCAAGGCCAGCGCGGCCTTGACCGGGATCGGGTTGGTTTCCAGGAACAGCGCCTTCATCACCGGCAGTAAGCGGAAGTGCAGCGCGCGCGCCTCGGCCAAGTCGCCCCGCAGCATGGCCGCAGTCATCGCCGCCAGCTCCTTGGGCAAGATGTTCGAGGTTACCGAGATCACGCCGCAACCACCGACCGCCATGATCGGCAACGTCAGCGAGTCGTCGCCCGAATAGAGTTCGAGCCTGTCGCCGCACAAGCGCAACACTTCTTGGACCTCGTCGAGCGAGCCCGTGGCTTCCTTCAAGCCGATGATTTCATCGAGCTCGGCCAAGCGGGCCAGGGTGGCGGCCTCGATCTTCGACGCCGTCCGGCCGGGGATGTTGTAGACAATCAGCGGGCAGTGCGTGGCGGCCGCGATCGCCCGGTAATGGAGGAAGATGCCTTCTTGTGTCGGCTTGTTGTAGTAAGGAGAAATCAACAAGGCGGCGTCGGCGCCGGCTTCCTTGGCGGCTTTGGTCAGGGCGATCGCCTCGGCGGTCGAGTTCGAGCCGGTGCCGGCGATGACCGGCAGCCGGCCTTTGGCCAGCTTCACCACCAAGCCAACCATCTCGGCGTGCTCGGCGTGGGTTAGCGTCGCCGACTCGCCGGTGCTACCACAGGGCACCAGGGCGCTGGTGCCGCCCGCAATCTGCAGCTCGACTAGGCGGGCGAGTGCCTCCCTATCGATTTGCCCGTCGCGAAACGGGGTAACCAGCGCGGTCATCGACCCGCGGAAACGCGGAGCCATCATGCCACCTCCAATTCGCCGCTGAAGACCTCTTCGGCCGGGCCGGTCATCAACACCCGACCGTTCGCCTCGCGCCACTCGATCTCGAGATCGCCGCCGCGCAAGTGCACGGTAGCGCGCCGTTCGTTCTTGCCGTTCAGCACCCCCGCCACCACCGCCGCGCAGGCGCCAGTGCCGCAGGCTTGCGTTTCACCCGAACCGCGTTCCCACACCCGCAGGCGCAACTCACGCGGGCTCAGGGCGGTTACGAACTCAGTGTTAACACGTTGGGGGAAGAACGGATGGTGCTCGAAGCGCGGCCCGATGGTTTCCAGCGCCAGCCCATCGGCGTCGTCAACCCACACCACGCAGTGCGGGTTACCCATCGAAACACAGGTGATGCGGTAGCTCTGCCCGCCAACCTCGAGCGCGGCGTCGATCACGCGCCCGGCGGCGGCTACGGGAATGCGCGGTCCCTCGGTAATCGGCTCGCCCATGTCAACGGTGGCGCCGGCGACGCGCTCGCCGCGCAGGTGGAGTTGCAGCTCCTTGATGCCGGCGTCGGTTTCTACGCGCAGCGGGTTACGCCGCGCCAGCCCGTGCTCGTAGGCGTACTTGCCGACGCAGCGGATGCCGTTGCCGCACATCAGGCCGCGGCTGCCGTCGGCGTTGTACATTTCCATCCGGCAGTCGGCCACGCTCGACGGGCAGATCAGAATGAGGCCATCGGCGCCGACGCCGGTGTGCCGCGGGCTGACGCGGCGCGCGAGCGCGGCCGGATCACGCACCGACTGGGCACAGGCATCGACGTAGACGTAGTCGTTACCGAGGCCGTGCATCTTGGTGAAGCGAAGCGTGGGCATGGCGCTATCCGGTACCACGCACGAGTACCACGCGCGCCTTCGCCCGGTCAATTTCCCGACCCGCCCCACCTCCCACGATCGTGCGGCTACCTCCGCTGCCTCATCCTGGTGAGATGGCGACGCACCCAGTCGGCCAGCTCGGGTTCACCAAGGCCGTGATCGGCTACAGCCAACATCAGCTGCACCACCTCGGTGTCGGTCGCATTCAACTCGTAGCCGTTGAGCTCGACAAAGGTGGCCATGATCAGGAATGCCACCCGTTTGTTTCCATCGCGATGCGGGGGGCTCGTCGTCAGGCGCCAGCCGTAGGCGGCAGCAAGTTCCGCCAAGCCGGTCTCGGCTTCGTAGTGCCACCGATTTCGCGGTCGTGCCCGGGCCGTCAAGGACGGCCGAACCCGTTGGATTGGCCTGCTCTCTTGACCGGGTGCCCGTGCCGGCAATAATGGCGGCAGCGGTGGATCATGGACGCGTGACAATGAGTCAGCGCAAGAACCTGGCGATTCTCGTGGGCGGCGGGCCGGCTCCCGGTATCAACAGCGTCATCGGCGCCGCCACTATCCGCAGCCTGCTCGAAGGCGTCGATGTTTTGGGCATCCGCGACGGCTTCGAGTGGATCATGCACGGTAACATCGACCACGTCCGCGAGCTGACCATGGACGATGTCAGCCGCATCCACTTCCGCGGCGGCTCCTACATCGGCATCTCGCGCGCCAACCCGACGCTCGAACCGCAACACCTGGAGAACACCGTCATCTCGCTGCTGCGGCTCAACGTCGCCATGCTCATCACCATCGGCGGCGACGACACCGCCTTTTCGGCCATGAAGCTGGAAGAGAAGTCGGCCGGGCGCATCCGCGTGGTCCACGTCCCCAAGACCATCGACAACGATCTCGACCTGCCGCCGCACATCGACACGTTCGGATTCCAAACCGCGCGCCATATCGGCGTGGAGATCGTCAAGAACCTCATGGTCGATGCCGAAACCACCTCGCGCTGGTACTTCGTCATCGCCATGGGCCGCAAGGCCGGCCACTTGGCCTTGGGCATCGGCAAAGCCGCCGGCGCCACTCTTACGCTCATCCCCGAGGAGTTCGGTGCCGACAAGATCCGCTTCAAGGCCATCGTCGACACGCTGGTCGGGGCGATCATCAAGCGGCTCAGCAGCGGCCGGCGCGACGGAGTGGCGGTGATTGCCGAAGGGGTGGTGCTGGGGATCGAGCCCGAGGACCTGGCGCAACTCAAGGACATCGAGCGCGACGCCCACGGCAATGTGCGCATCGCCGAGGTCGATCTCGGTGAGATTCTCAAACGCGCGGTGCAGGACCGGCTCAGGCAATTCGCCATCAAGACCACGGTGGTGGCCAAGAACATCGGCTACGAGCTGCGCTGCGCCGATCCCATCCCGTATGACATGGAGTACACTCGCGACCTTGGTTACTGCGCCGCCAAGTATCTCCTGGGCGGCGCCAACGCGGTGATGGTATCGATGCAAGGCGGCAACTTCGTGCCGATCCCGTTCGCCGACTTGATCGATCCGCAGACCGGCCGGGCACGGGTTCGCCTGCTCGATATCCACTCCACCCGCTACGCCATCGCCCGCCGCTACATGATCCGCCTGCGCCGCGACGATTTCGACGACCCGCACGAGCTGGCTAAGTTCGCCGCCACCGCCGGCTTGTCGCTGCAAGAGTTTCGCGCGCAGTTCGAGTACCTGATTCAAGCCGAGCCGCCGGCGTTGGTCATGGAACCACCGCGGCAGGCGACGCCGTAGCCGCGCACGATCCCGCTCAAGTCAGGGCCGCGACCACTCCGGCGGCCGACTACGCCGAGCCGGTCTGCCGCAGATACATCTGCATGTCGAAGTAGTCGCGCCAGGCGGCGATCTTGCCGTCGCGCACCACAAACACGCCGGCCACCGGCAAGCTCACTTGCCGGCCGCCGACCACAAAGCGGTCGATGCGCTCGTTGAGCACGACATCGTCCACCGACGCCATGTGGAGGATCTCGAATTCCGCCCGCTCGGCCGGGGCGACGAACATCTCGAAGGTGCTACGGATTCCTTCCAGGCCCCGCACCGGCTGCAGCGGTACGTTGTGATAGACCGCGTCGGGGGTGAAGAAACCGAGCAGCTCGTCGATGTCCCGGCGGGCGAACGCGGCGCAGAAACTGCGCACGACCTCTTCTGTTCTTGCGCTCATCGCAGACCTCCAAGTGTGGCCGCCGGTGGCTAAGCCGCTGTCGGCGCCACCTCCTCGGCCTTGACGCCCTGCTCGATGCAAGTCCGGCACAGCGGCACGTTCCGCAAGACGCCCTTGACCCTAACCAGCACGCCGGTGATCTGTGGTTGGTTGGGGTGGCGCTGGCTCGGAAAGGCTTTACCGCAGCCGGCACAAGTGGCTGATAGTGCTTTGTTGTCACCTGCTGACATCGTTCTCCTCCATAGCTATGGAAACCGCCGGCGTGACTTCTCGCCAGCGGCTAGGGTTGGCTTGCCGGCGGCAAGCGATCGGGCCGTTTGCCGGTGCGGCGCTGCACCAGGGCATCGGCCAAGGCGGCGAACTCTTCGGCCTCTCCGGTGGTGGTGCAGGGTGCGTCGCGCAGTTGCGCGCGCTCGGCCAGGTCCAACGCCTGCCACTCCTTGAGATGGACCTTGATGCCGACGCGATCGAGCTTGGTGCGGATCGCTCTGGGCATCAAAGTCAACGCGGCTTCGAGTTCGGCTTGTTGTGCCGGATCCATTCCATGATCCTGCTGCGCTTGCTCTAGCGGGCGCAGGTGCCCTTCGTCAATCGCCGGCCGCTGCCGCCGGCGGATTGCACGCGCCGGCGCGCGGTTGCTATAGTTCGGGCATTGCCGGAGGAAGTTATGAACGAAGAAGCCATCCTGGAAGAAGAGGCGATTGCGGCCGAGCGCGTGGAAGAAGCGCGGGCACTGGGAGTGGCCATTTTGAGCAAGCCGATTGCGGCTTTGGCAACGTTGCGCCCACCGATCTGCCTGTCGCCGGAGGTCAGCATCCGGCGCGCGATCGAAGAGATGAACGACGACCGGGTGGGCTGCGTGCTGATCGAGCGGGGCGGTAAGCTGGTGGGGATCTTCACCGAACGCGACGTGTTGACCAAGGTGGTCACCACCGGCATCGACATCGACAGCACGCCGGTGGAAAGCGTGATGACGAGCGCCCCGGAGACCTTGTCTATGGAGATCGGCATCGCCTATGCGCTCAACAAGATGATCGTCGGCGGCTTTCGCCACATTCCACTGGTCGATGCCGCCAACCGGCCGACGGGGTTGATCGCCATGCGCAACGTGGTCGAGTACATGGTCGACCTGTTTCCCAACGAGGTCTTCAACCTGCCGCCCGAGCCCGGGCGCAACATCTCGCACACCCGCGAAGGCGCCTGAGCGCAGCGGCGGTTGCAGAAGCCGGCCGAACCCCGGCGGTTCATGTTCGCGGCCGGCCGAATTCCGGAGCCGTGTTGGTGACAATCGCGTCCACCCCGGCAGCCGCCAACCTGGGCAGATGATGCTCGGCAGCGGTGCCGGCGTCGAGTGTCCACGCCAACACCTTGACCTTGCGGGCGTGAAAGAAGCCCACCACATCGAGCCCGTCCTCGAGCGCGCGTAGTAGCGTGGGCCAGTGCAGCATGATTTCATCGAGCTGCGCCACCGCGGCGGCGAACGCCTCGAAGCGCACGCCCAGGTATTCGGCCAGCGGCAGCAGCGGCAGCGCCGCCAGCGGATGGTCGTCCCAGTAGCCGTAGACCCCGCGTTGGCGCGGAAAGGGCACGTCGTCGGGGCGCTCTTCCCAGTGATGGAAGTAGATCAAGGGATCGAAACCGAGCGCCAGCTGCGGCGCCGCCGCGCGCAATGCGCGCAGGTTCCAGTCGATCATGCTGCCGACGACGACGCGGCCGCCGAGTGGAGCGATCAGGCGCAGTAGACGCTCAACCATTTCCTCGCCCAGCGGCGTTTCTTCTTTGAGATCGATCTGCAGGGTGGCGCCGTTGTCGGCCAGGCGCTGCACCGCTTGTGACAACTTGGGCAGCCCCTCGGCCATGCCATCGTCCGCCGCGGTCTCGCGAATGGCGCGGCCGCCGGGTAGTGCCCGGTCGTGGTACAGTAGGAAGTCGCGATCACGCAGCGGGCGCACGTCGATCTCGATCCGTGTCGCGCCGGCAGCCAAAGCGGCATCGATGCCGGCCAGAGTATTGGGCGGCTGCGCGCACGTGCCCCGCGCCATGTGCCAGACGATCTCCACCGCTGGCACTCTAGCCGGTCGCAGGCCGCGGCGCGAGCGCCACTGCCGCCCTTGCGCTCAAGTCTCGGTAAGCAGGAAGTTCAAATCCTCGCGCGTGAGCGAGCGGGCGAAGCCGTCTTCGCCGAGGATGTCGCGCGCCAGTGCCGCCTTGCGTTGCTGGAGTTCCCAGATCTTTTCCTCGAGCGTGCCTTCGGCCAGCATGCGATAGGCAATCACGGTCCGGTCCTGACCGATGCGGTGGGTGCGGTCGATCGCCTGCGCCTCCACCGCCGGGTTCCACCAGGGATCGAAGAGCACGACGTAGCTGGCGGCGGTGAGGTTGAGGCCGGTGCCGCCGGCCTTGAGCGAGATCAAGAACACGCACGGGTCCGGGTCGTCTTGGAATGCCGCCACGATCTGCTCGCGTTTGACCGATTCTCCGGTGAGCAGGTGGTGGGTGATGGTGCGTTTGGCCATCGCCGCGCTGAGTAACTTCAGGCACTGTACGAACTGCGAGAACAGCAACACCTTGTGACCTTCGGCGAGCAGCGGTTCGAGCAGCTCGAACAGGGCGTCGAACTTGCCCGAGCCGAGGCTGCTCTTGCCGCCGGCCAGCGCCGGGTGGCAGCAGATCTGGCGCAAGCGGGTGAGAGCGGCGAGGATGACGATCTTGTTCTGCTTGATACCGCCAGGGGCCGCGCTCAGGGTCTCGACCAGCGCGCGGCTGCGTTGCAGCTCGGCGAGATAGAGTTGGCGCTGGCCCGGGGTCAGCTCGCAATCGCGCCGCTCTTCGATGCGCTCGGGCAAGTCGGTGGCCACTTCACGCTTCATGCGGCGCAACAGGATCGGGCGCAACTTGGCCGCCAGCAGCGTGCGCGCATGCGGCGGCGCATCGGGGCGGTCGAAGCGCGCGCCGAACTGCAGCCGGCTGCCCAAATAGCCGGGGTTGACGAAGCTGATGATGCTCCACAGATCGAGCGCGCGGTTCTCCAGCGGCGTGCCGGTGAGCGCCAGCCGATGGCGCGCCTGCAACTCGAGGGCAGCCTTGGTGACCACCGCGTCGGGATTCTTGATGTTCTGCGCCTCGTCGAGAATCGCCGCGCGCCACTCGAGCTCGCGCAAAGCCTCGATGTCACGCCGCAGCAACGCGTAGTTGGTCACGATCAGATCATGCTCGGGGATCTCGCGCCGCAACTCGTGCCGCTCGTTGCCGCGCGTGAGCAGCAGCACCCGTAACCCGGGCGTAAAGGCTTGCGCTTCGCGCGCCCAGTTGTGCACCACCGATGCCGGACAGACCACCAGGCTCGGCCCGTCATCGGGCTCAGTAGTGCGCAAGTGCTCCAGCCACGCCAGCGCCTGCACGGTCTTGCCCAGCCCCATGTCGTCGGCCAGCACCGCACCGATGCCGATCGACGAGGTGTAGGCGAGGAAGTCGAGCCCGGCTTGCTGATACGGCCGCAGCGTCGCCGTCAGCCCGGCCGGCGGCGCAATGCGTGGCAGACCCGTGAAGCTGGCCACGCGTTGGCGCAGCTCTTCGACCGCGCGCACCGCCGACTCGTCGGCGCCCATGCGCTCGAGGGCCGCGAGGCTCTCGGTCTTGGCCGCCGCCAGCTGCCACATGGTCAGGCGCTGCTCGCCTTGCCCGGGCTCGAGGCCCAGGTCGGCGAACACCGCCATCGCCTCTTCATGCACCGCGGCCACATCGCGGTGCACCCAGCCTGAGGGCAGCTTGACGAACGCGGCCTTCGCCGAGCGCAGCTTGGCGAGGTCGGCATCACTCAAGCGCAAGCCTTCGCTTTGCCATTCGGCGGAGACCGAGAACCAGTCGATGCCGCTGGCGGTAATGCGCACCCGCGGCGTCACCCGGGCGCGTCCGCTCAGCAGCCGGCGAATGCGCTCGGTGCCGAAATACGCCGCTCCCGGCGGCCGCTGCGCCCACGCCTCGGCGAACCCAGCCATGCGGCGGGCACTGGCCCGCAGCCACCAGCCGACGTTGCGATCGGGCCAGACGGGCTCGTATCCGCCCGGTCCGCGCTTGAGACCGGAGGCGGCCTCGGTCTGCTCTAGCCACGCCGTCACCGGCTGCACCGCCTCCGGCTGCGGGGCCTCGATCCAGATGTCCGTATCGGGCATCGGTATCGACAGCGTGCGCGGCTCCGGCGCCGCCTCTGGCGCCACCAGGTCGCCGCCCGCGGGGCTGGGTTCTGGGCCTTCACCGGTGATGGCGCCGTATTCCGGATCGGCCGCGGTCTCATTTTGCCGCAGCCAACCGCGCTCGGGGCTGTACTCGAACACGATGACGCCATCTTGCGGCGCAGTGCCGGGCTGCCAGTCGCCGGTGTAAGCCAAGAGCCGCAACTGTAACCAATCGTCGTCGCGCAGATCGAGGGTAACGGCGGTGCGCACCTCATGCAGCCGGGTATGCGGCCCGAGCGCCTCGGCCAAGTGGGGAAAGCGGGAAGCGAGCAAACCGATCAGCTGCGCGCGTTCGGCCGGCGGCAACGCCAAGCCGCCGACCGCCCGGAAGCGCTCCAGCACCGGCTCCGGCGGCTCTTCGAGCAGCAGCGAGAACTCGCCCGCCGCGAGCACGAGGTTGGGCTGCCATTGGCCCGCCTCGCTGGAGCCGTCCACATACACCACCTCGTCGAAGCTGCGCTGCTCACCATCCGGCCACAGGAAGCGAAGGTCGAGGTAGAGCGAGTCGCCGCGCGCCACCAACATCGGCAACAACCGGGCCGGATCGGTTCGCAGGCGGACCGGCCCGTTGGGGATCACGCCGGCACGCGCCGCCAGCTGCTGGTCTAGTTTGTCGGACCATACCGCCATCGCGGATTCACCCGCGTGGGCATTGGCCGAGAGGCGCAGCAGCAAGGATCGCAGTTCGGCACCGCGCAGGTAGCGGGAACCTTCATAGCCGCCGCCATAGGGCCAGGCGTAGAAGTTGTCGCTGCCGCCGACACCGCTGGTGACCAGCCAGTCGAGCAGTGCCGCCTCTTCGGGGGCGAACAGATCGGCGGAGCGGCGTTGCTGGGTGCACAGCTGTTGCAGCTGCTGCATCGTACGCGGCTCGTCGAACAGGCGCGGGGTGGTGACCCGCGCCTCCACGCTCACCCCGGCGTCGCCGCCGGCGCGAGCACGCAGTCCGAAGATCAGCCGCAGGCTGCGCTGTGAATTCTTGCGCCGCTGCGCCGCCCAGGCCACCACCAGGTCCGCCAATTCACTGCGAGTTCGATCGGCGCGGCGGGCCGATAGCTCGGGACGATCGCGAAACGGCTCGAGCGCGGGCGGCAGCCAGCCACCGCCGCGAGCCTTGATTTCCGCCGCCAGCCGCCAGCACAGCAGGTCGGGATCGGACTCGCTCAAAATCCCCGTGAATGGCTCCCCATAGAGGTCGAGGTCGAGCGACATCCGGCCGAGCAGCTGCTGCACGTACTGCTTGCGACTCCAGGGCTCGGTGGCCGTCCGTAAGCGCTGCAGCGTTGCGAGGCCCGGCGTCCGTTGCTCGGAAAGCCGCTGCTCGGGCGCTCGCCGGGCTGACGCCGCCGGCAGGTCCAACAACGCCGGCTGGGACATGACCCGCGGCGGCAGCAGCCGCGCCAAGCGCGGGTCGCGGCGATTGATGGCGGCATCGTCGTGCGCCAGCACGCAACAACCGAGCGCGTAGGCATGCTTGCAATACGGCCCGACCGGACATGAACAACTCGGCAACCAGTGCCCGGCGTGCCAGGACCACTGCGTGTCGTAGGCGCCCGTACCGCGCACCTTGGCATGCACTCGCAAGCTGTCGAAGGTGAGCGCGCCAACGTGGCCTCCGGCAGCATAAACACGGCCGCGGTCGCTGACGTAGGTAGGAAATCGTCCCAGCTCGGTGACCAGCGCCCCCAGCGGTGCGACGGCAAGCAATTCGGATGCAAACGGGGCCGGTCGGTTCATGGAAGCCGGAGGAAAGTGGCAGAGAGCGCGCGACTTGACAAGGGCCGCGGGTTGACTCGCCGGGTCGCGGGGGTGAAATCAGTTGAGTTAGGCCTGCTAGCCGATGTCTGAGCCAGCGTCGGCATTGTCGCTGCGTATGACGCTGCGCTACGCCCGCTCCATTGCCGAAGGGGACGGGTTTGTTTTCAGCCCGGGCGAAAGGGTTCTCGGAACCACCACGCCCCTGTTTGCACTGATTCTGGCTGGTCTGCATTACCTAACCTCGGCCGACTTGATCTGGCTGGCCTACGGTATCGCGGTCGGCGCTCATGTCGCAGTCGCGCCGTTGGTCGCGGGCATGGGCGGGCAGAGCGAACGGCCGCTCGCGCCCCGTTCCGCTATCTGTGATCGCCAAGCTCGGCTACCCGTCCGGGCTGGCGCCGCTGGTGGCGGCGGAGAATTGCTGGTTCACGTTGCTGAGCGCCGCCTTCGCCTTGCCGCGCATGCCAAATGCTCTGGAGAGTATGCAGCCGAGTTTGTCCTGGTCGCGCAAATCCCCAACGGCGGGGGCGCGACCTTCGTCTGCGCGAACCGGGCGCGCGGCAGCGCCGCCAGCGTCCCGCCGCAATCGTGTCTCTTTCCGACGGTGCCGCCCAACCCGGCGCCCTCCGGAATCGACGATCCGTGCTTACCCCGCATTCTTGTCGCACCCCCGAATGCCAAGGGTGCGCGACAAATTTGTGGGTAACGCGGTTCGGTGTTATGGCCGTCATTCCCGCGAAAGCGGGAATCCAGTTTGGCGTTTGGCGCTATGGACAAGCAGTTCTGCGTTTACATCCTGGCCAGCAAACGGAACGGCACGCTGTACATTGGGGTGACCTCACAGCTAGCAA
>JACQVA010000234.1 GCA_016210005.1 Deltaproteobacteria bacterium
CCCATGGCCGAAAGGGACGCAATCTGTCATTCCCGCGAAAGCGGGAATCCACGGCACCGGCTCGCTACGACCCGCCAAACGCCAAACTGGATTCCCGCTTTCGCGGGAATGACGGCCATAACACCGAACCACGTTACCCACAAGTTTGTCGCGCACCCCCTCACGACAACACTGCCAGCCTATGGCACGAAGGTGCGGCTAAGCGTAAGGAGAGCGGCATGGACATTCCAGCTGAAGTTGCGCGGGTACACGATGATTGGGGGCGGCGGGGCCGCTTTGTGACGCTGCCGGAGGGCTTTCGCATCTTCGCGGTGCAGGAGGGGCGGGGACCGGACCTGGTGCTGTTGCACGGGTTTCCCTCGAGCAGCCACGACTTCGCGGCTGCCTTGCCGTATCTCACCCGGCGCTTTCGCGTCACCACTTGGGATCATCTAGGCTTCGGCTTCTCCGACAAACCGGCCGGGGCAACCTCGTACTCGCTGCTCGATCAGGGGCGGCGTGCCGGCGAGATAGCGCGCGCGCTCGGTATCAAGAGCGCACGCGTGGCCGGACACGACATGGGGTTGACCATCGCCGTTGAGATGCTGTGCCGGCAGGAGGCGGCACTGCTCGGGTTCAGCATCGAGGAGCTGGCGTTGTGCAACGGCAGTCACCTGGTTGAGTTGGCACACCTAACGCCCTTTCAGCAGGTGATCATGACCGCGGAGGGGGCGGCGGCCTTTGCCCTGAGCTTCGATCCCGAGCAGTTCGCCCAGGGCTTTCGCTTCCTGTGGGCGGACCCGTTGCGCACGCCGGCCGTCGACCTGCGGGCCATCGCCTATTGGCTGCAAAGCCACGGCGGCCTCGACATCTTGGGGCGGATCGCGCGCTACAACCTCGAGCGCACGCAGTACGCCGAGCGCTGGCGGCCGATCTTGGCGCGTACGCCGGTACCGATCCGTGTCATCTGGGGCGATCAGGACCCGATCGCGGTGTTGGAGATCGGCCGGCGGTTGGCTGAGATGTCCGGCGGGCCACTGACGGTGCTCGAAGGCATCGGCCACTACCCACAGATGGAAGCGCCGGAAGAGTGGGCCGCAGCGCTCACGCACGACTGGGTCTGAACCGCGAATGAAGCGCCACTCCGGCAAGCGGTGGTGCGACCGCCTGCCGTGCTCAGGCCGCGCGTTGAACGGCGCGTTGCATTGCCAGGCCACCGCTGAGCAACAACCCCAGCAAGCAAAGTGTAAAGGCCACGGCCCAGCGGCGCTCGTGTTCCACGCGCTGCCCGACGTGAACCAGCCACAGGACGCGCGAGAGCTCCGGACCGGCTTCGTCGTAGTTGTCGAGGTCGAGCTGGACGGAGGCCGTGGCGGCTTCGCGCAGGTAGGCGTTGGCAGCTTGCGCGGGCGGCGGGTTTAGTTCCGGGCGCACGTTGGCGGCAAGTGCGCTGTATGGGGTCAGGTCCGGAACGCTGGTGAAATAGTCGCGCATGTCGGTGGCGTGGCGGTCGTACTGCGACAGTGGGCCGATGCCGAGCATTAGCTCCATAGTTTTGAGCATGCCGACGTTGGAGTGATGGACGTGCGAGACGTAGCCGCGGCGCACGTAGGGGCTGATGACCAAGCTGAGAGTGCGATGGGCGGAGACGTGATCCTGGCCGTCTTGCGCGTCATCCTCGCTCACGAAGATGGCCATGTCCTTCCAGAATGACGAGTGGCTCAAGGCGTCGACCACCAGGCCAAGCGCGCGGTCGTTGTCAGCCACGGCCGATTCTGGTGTTGGGCTGTTCGGGGCGGCGCCGAAGGTGTGGTCGTTCGGCAGCCAGATGAACAGAAAGGCGGGCAGCGCGCCCTGGGCCTCGTAGCGCGCGAGTTCTTCCTCGATGATGTGGGCTCGTTCGACGTCAGTGCGATCGGCGAGAATGTTCGAGGGATAATCCAGTCGCAGATTGGGCCACACGTCGCGGGTAAGAATATCGACGTCGATGCCGGCATCGCGCAACGCCACCAGGTCGCCGGCTAGGATGTCGCCGGTGTGAGCGACCAGGTTGGTGATGCCGCCGGAGGCCTGTACCAGCTTGCCGAAGATACTGGGCACGCCGCCGCCGTTGATGCCGGCGGCCAAGCGCGAGAGCAGGGCAAAGGCTTCGCCATAGACACGGAAGGGAACCTGCTCGCGATCCAGCAGCTCGAAGATGTAGCCGGCCTTGGTGAAGCCCTCCTGGCCGGTCTGCGCCACGGTCTCGGAGATACCACCGTTGTTGTAGTTGAACGGCCAAGTCTTCTCGCTCCAATCGGTGCAGTTGCCTTGATCGATCCACTCGTGCCCGGGGATGGAGACCTCGCCGTCGTTGTAGAAGTTGTCGCCAAAGGCATATTGGCGGGCGAGCGCGTGGTGGTTGGGGGTGACACGCTCGCCGAATAGCGTCAGCCGCGAGTCGCCGTTGCCCTCCGGCAGGTCGCCGAAGACCTGATCGTAGGTGCGGTTCTCCTTTAGAATGAACACCACGTGTTTGATCAACGACGAGGGGCCACTGCCGAAATCGACCGGAACCGGTTGCCGGCGTTGGATTTCACCCGGCCCCGGTGTGGTATCCGTCCAACTCAGGGACACCGCATCGAAGCCGTTGTGACTACGCACTGCCGCCGTGCCCGCTGTCAGGTCGTAAGTGTTGACGTTGTCGATCACGGAGACGCCACCATGGATGATACGTCCGATGTAGTACTCGGTCTGACTGAGGGTTTGGGTGCTGATGTTGACCAGATCGGCGCCGTTGGCGCCGACGCCGAGTCCCTTGCCGTTAGCGACATAAAGGCGGCTGCCGTCGCCGCTGAGCGCCAACGCGCTCGGGTACCAGCCGGTAGGAATGAAGCCGGCGGGCTGAAAGGTGCGGGCCGGCGGGTCGGCGGCGATCACTTGAACGGCGTTGATGCCGGCGTCGGCGATGTAGATGCGTTGCCCGTCAGCGCTCACGGCCAGAGCATTGGGATGCAGCCCCTGGAGCGCCAATGTGCCGCGGCCCGAATCGAACTGGTTCAGCTGAACCTCGGCAACTGTTGCTAGCGTGGCCGTGTCGATCACCACCAGCAAATCAACGTTCGTGGCAGTGACATAGAGCAGCGCACCGTCGGGGCTCAGGGCCATGGCGCTGGGATGACTGCCCCCGAAGACGCTGCGGTTGTCGATCTTCATGCTGCGGGCTACCGGGATGTATTTCTCGAACACCGGTAGCGTGGGGTCGCCCACGTTCACCGCCACAATCGATGACATAGAGATGGCGTTCGGATCGAAGGGCGGCAGGGGAGCAGGAATGACACCGGTGGGATTGCCGTTGTTGAGGCCCCACGAACTCACGAAGGCACGCTGGCCGTCGGCAGAGGCAACGACAGCATAAGGGAAGTTGCCTACGTACGGACCGGCGAAGACTTCCCTGGTCTCAAGGTCGACGGTCCAGAAACTGTTGCTCAGGAGCGCGATCACGTACAGGTAGCGGCCGTCGGGGCTGACAGTCAGGCCAGTGGGGTAGGTTCCCTCGGGCAAGGTGGCGAGGACCTCCGGAGCACTCAGCTGGCCGCCCACCAGCTCCATGCTCTGCACGATATTGTCCTTGCCATTCGAGACGAAGGCCCGTTGACCGTCACGGCTCAACGCCAGCCCCAGGTAGTGAGGCGCCGCCGTGCGCGTCACGGCCAACGAGGCGGTATCGACGACCTGCACATCGCGCCCGAAGTCCTCATTGCCGTAGCCGTCGTTGGTGACGATGAGATGCGCCTGATCGGGGGTCAGGGCGAGGTTCAAGGGAAAGGTGTTGACCGGCACTTGGGTTCCGGCCGGCTCGACCACGCGGCCATTGGGCAGGACGCCGTGACTGGCCGAGCTGGGCCCGGCAGGGGCAGTGTCCACGGGGCTGCGATAAAGATCCACCGACATCGGGCAACTGCTGAGTGCCAGGTTGACGGCGCGCACCAACTCATCGACGGTGACCTCGCCATCGCCGCCTTCATCGAGCGGCCGGCAAGAGCGCAAGGTGGCGCTGCCCAACGCCAGGTTGACCCCGATAACCAGCTCGTCGACGGTCACCTCGCCGTCACCGTTGCAATCGCCGAAGCACAGCGCCGCCACCGGGTGCGGCGACAGCTGCGCAACTGCTGAAAGCGTGGGTAGTAAGGCCAACGTGCAGAGCCAACGACGCGCGAACACCATCAGGGCAACCTCCGCGGATACGGTGCCCCGTGCCTAACCGAGGCGGGCGCGATCGTCAAACCGGCGGGCGGCCGGCGGCAGGGTAGGGTGTGCGACAAATCTGTGGGTAAGGTGCAGCCGACCGGGCAAATCCTCACCAGTCTGACAGTACTGTGTACTGTCAGGCCGAGGCCCATGGCCGAAAGGCGGAGGGACGCAATTTGTCATTCCCGCGAAAGCGGGGATCCACGGCACCGGCTCGCTACGACCCGCCAGCGCTACACGATCTCGTCATAGAGGTCTCGCCAGTCCGGGTTCTGAGCTTCGATCAGCTCTTCCAGGC
>JACQVA010000235.1 GCA_016210005.1 Deltaproteobacteria bacterium
GGTTTTTCGGCCAAGTACGGCGTTGACAAGCTGGTCTACTACGAAGCGCAGGGCTGCGCAGAGACCGCAATCGTGCGGGAGAAGCAGCTGAAGAAGTGGCGCCGCGCCTGGAAGATGACAAATTGCGTCCGTTTCGGCCATGGGCCTCGGCCTGACAGTACACAGTACTGCCAGACTGGTGAGGATTTGCCCGGTCGGCTGTACGTTACCCACAGATTTGTCGCACACCCCTCGAAGGGCGGCAACCTCTATTCGTTCAACGGGCTGTACAGCTCACCGGTATTGGGACACGGATACAAACCAGGTGCCGACAGCTGTCCCCTACTCACACCCGTTGACGTGATGCCCCACAGCCGCAATCAGCTCCGCAGCGCTCATGCGGCCGTTGCGGTCGCGGTCGAACTGCGGGCAGTCGGGCATGAGGAAGGGGTCGAAGGGAATCGCGACGCCGCTGTCTAGCTCGGGCTGCTCGACCACACCGTCACCGTCGCAGTCGCCGGCGCAGCGGCCGGGATCGGAGGTGGCGATGAAGAAGCGGTTGAACGGCGGCACACCGCCGGCGAGGCCGTCGGGGTTGGTGACGAATGTCTGGCGCGGGCCGAGCGGGGCGGCGTAGTCGACGTCGATCCTCGCGCGGATCTGCGTCGGGCCGTCGTAGCCGTAGTCCGGCGGCCGGGGCGGAATCACGTGGATGCCCGCCGCCGGCGAGAAGCTCACTGCCACGCCGGGCTGGAAGCGAATGCCTTTGATGGTGATCTCCAGGTCATGCACGCCCTGCTGCGTGAAGTCGGGCGAGATGCTGGTGATGGCCGGAAGGAGCGGTGTGGGCGTGGGTGTCGCCGTCGGCGGCGGATCCGGGACGCGCGTAACCGTGATCGTCCGCGTCGGGGTCGGCGAAACCGTCGGCGTTGGCGAGAAGCTGGGAGTGACGCTGGCGGTCGGGCTCGGTCCCGTGCGCCGGTTGCCGAAGTTCACCTCGTGCGGGCCCGACGGGCAAACCTCGATCGCTTCGAGATCGGTCTCGCCGTCGTCGGGGAAGGTGGGCTCGAACCCAGGTTTTTGCACTTCCCGGACGTGATACGGCGTGAGATGCGGGAACACCGGCGCGCGCAGGTCGTAACGGCCGCGCTGACCCAGCCTGGTGACCGTGAACGCCACGTCGCGCACCGTGCCCTCGTTGTCCAGCACCTCGATCGTCCACAGGTCTAGCCCCAGCTCGCCGGGGTCCTGGAAGCCGTCGCCGTCGAGGTCCTCGAACTTGACGCCGCTGATCGCCGCCTCGCAGGCGTTGGCAAAGTCGGCACCGGCCCGGTCGGGACAGTCCACGCTGAAGAGCAGGTCGTCGACCGAGTGCGCGACCGTGCGCCGCGTCCAGGCCCGCCAACCGCTGGGCACGGCCTCTCGCAGCACGAGACGGTGCCAGTCGGGATCCAGCGTGCGCGGTCCGAAGTCGTAGTGCCCGTCTTCGTCGGTGATGGTCTCGGTGAGAAGCTTGAAGCAGCCGGTGGTGTCGAGGTCGCAATCGTCCTGGGTGTAGCCGAGCTGAATCGTCCAGCCGCTGAGCCCGGGCTCGTCGCTGTCGCGTTCGCTATCGCCGTCGAGATCCTGGAAGGCCACGCCGTCGATGGTCGGCCGGCAGACGTTGCCGAAATCATGGATGCGCTGCGGTGGGCAGCCGTCCTCGTTGATCAGCCGGAGCACGTCGTGCCTGTGCACGGTCGTTCCCGTGGCGGTCCAGCCGGCGCGCGGTGGTGCGCGCAGGACGAGGTCTTCCCACGCCGGCTCCAGCTCGACGAAGCCGAAGTCGTAGCGGCCGTCGAGGCCGCTGATCGGCCGCGTCGTCTGCCGGGCAATCTCGCGGCCGGCGCGATCGGCCATGATGACGTCCCAGCCGTTGAGGGCGCGCTCGCCGAGGTCGCGGATGCCGTCGCCGTCGGTGTCGTAGAACGTCCGCCCCTGGAAGCGCACCACGCAGGGCCCCACCTGCACTTGATTGAGATCGACGTCGAGGCTGCCGAGGGTGGTGAAGAGCGGCCAGCACACCTGGGCACGCACGAAGCCCGTGCCGCGACTGGTACCGGTGACAGTGCCGTAGGTCGGATCGACCTCCGCCACGATGTTCGGCGGCGGGATCGACCACGAGGTGATGCGGGGAAGATTGGGGGTGTAGAGCTGGAACTGCCACTCGCGGATGGTGATCGACGGCTTGGTCGGGTTCACGTCGGCGGCGAAGCGGACGAAGTAGTTGCCGCCGGTGAACACGCCGTCGGTGAGCGTGGCGCCCAGCGGACAGCAACTGGAGTCGACCAGGCCGATCGAGAGATCCTCCGACAGCTCGCCCAGCCCCGGCAGCAGGCTGTCCAGCTGCTCCTTGATTTCCTCCGCCGCAGCGCTCACCGGCTCAAAGGTGATCTCGACCGGCTCGGTGCCTTCGCGGAAGGCGTTGAACATCGCCACCGTGTGCAGCTCGCGCCTGCCGCCGAGCTTGAGCTGGATCGGGCTCTCGACCGTACCGTCCTCAACACGAATGTCGACGCGCTGAAGCTCAGGCGTCACCCACACAATCATGCTGTCGCTGGCCTTCCCGAGGCAGTATTCCTCCAGATCCAACGTCGCCGTCACCGCCGAGAGCCCGGGCCGCAGGGCGGTGACCGTTCCCTTGTAGATAGGCACGGTGAGGCTGAACTCGTCCTTGACCTGGATGACGTTGTCCATGGTCACCGGCGGGGCGCCGTCAGCTTTCTCCGACCCCGTGGCCGCCTTGGAGGTAACCTCGAAGTCCATGAACGCCCGCAGGGCGAAATCGAAAGCCGGGCCGGCGAGCATGCGGCCGAGCAAGACGTATGGATTACCCGACTTGGGGATGGCGGAGATGACCTTCTGCACCACCGCAACCAGATCGAAGTGGCCGAGCATTCCCCCCAGGATCTCGAACTTGAGGCTCTCGATCTCCACCGTCCCCTCGCGGAAGAAGCGATCCTCGATCGAGCTGGTGCAGGCGGGGCCGTCGGCGAGCAGGATCATGGGCGGATCGGGCAGGTCGCGCGGGGTCATCTTGTCGAGGGCGGCGGCGATCGGGTCGGCGACGAAGCGGTTGGCGAGCGAGCCGGATTTGATCGAGAGCGACTTGGCCCCTAGCAGGCGGATGCCGGAGATGACTAGGGCGTAGTTCGAGCGTACGTCGACGCCGCCGACGTTGCGCACCGCCTGCAGGAGGTTGATGCCGATCCCCTCAGCGCCGGCGGCGAAGACCAGGGTGCCGTCGACGACGCTGAACGCCGCCGGTCTGATCTCCGGCAACGGCGGTGTCGTCTTGGTGCGCAGCTCGTCGATGGCGACCTTCAGCGCCTGCCCGAGCAGCGTGTCCTCGTCAACGTCGATCACGCGCTCCCAGCGGACGTCCGGGGCGGTGGTGATCGGCATACCGGTATCGGCGTCGGTCAGCTCGAGGTCGACCGGGCGGTCGCCGCACAGGCCGCCTCCGATGATGAGCAGCGGCTCCAGGCGGATCTGGAGCCGGCAATCGGCGGGGCAACCGTCGCCGCCCTCGGTGTTGCCGTCGTCGCAGCTCTCGCCGAACTCGGGATCGTCGTCGATGACGTCGTCGCCGCAGCGCGGCTTGGTGCAGTCGGTGCGGCAGGCGTTGGCTTCGGTGTCGCTGTTGTCGTCGCCGTCGTCGCACTCTTCCTCCGGCGCGTCGACGGTGCCGTTGCCGCACAGGATCGGCGTCGGGGTGTGCGTGGGCGTCTGCGTCGGCGTCGCGGTCGGCGTGAACGTCGGCGTGCGGGTCGGCGTGCGGGTCGGCGTCGATGTCGGTGTCAGCGTCAGCGTCGGCGTCGGCGTGTGCGTCGGAGTTCGCGTGGGGGTCGACGTCGGCGTTCGCGTTGGAGTTTGCGTCGGCGTACGGGTGGGGGTGTAAGTCGGCGTGCGGGTCGAGGTGAGCGTGGGGGACCGCGTCGGCGTTCGCGTTGGAGTTAGCGTCGACGTACGGGTCCGGGTCCGGGTGGAGGTTTGGGTAGGCACTGCCCCGCCGCAGTCGAGGCTCAACTCGAACACGCCGTCGGGCTGCAGCAGGTTGATGATCCGCACCTCATAGGTCCCCGCGTCGAGATCGGAGCAGGTGAGCGGCGATGGCCCCGCGCAGCGCAGCCCGCCGCCGAGCCGCAGCTCGATGAAGTTCGGCGTGTCGCAGAAGAGGAAGCCGCAGACGTTCGAGGTGATAGTGACCTCGGCGCCCTCCGGCAGGGCAAGCGCATAGCGGGCCTCGCCGTCTTCTAGAACTTGGCCGTCGAGGTCGGTGGAGGGGCAGTGGATGGCGGGGTTGACAGTCGGGGTGGGGACCGTGGGCGTTGGTAGGGCGGTGGGCGTGCGCACCGCCGTCGGCGTGGCGCCTGCGGGTACGCGGTCGAACTCGAAAGTCACTACGGCGCGGCTGAAGCCAAAGCCCCCGTGGCATATGGTAAGGTACCACTTGTTGCCTGTTAGCCCGGTGAATACGTTTCCATTCAACATCCCGTCGGAGCCGAATTGGCCGGGAGGATAAAGGCCAGAATTTGGGATCACGCCGAAGCCGTTCCTGCAGGCACTATGGATGTCGCCACCGCTGTCGAGCGAGTAGATGCTGAGAGCAATCAACGTGTTACACGGACCGCCGGCCAGCACCTGCGAGCGCAACCGCATCTCGAACGGCGCGCCGAGAGGGACCTCCACGGGGGGATCGTTCCAGCTGAAGCGCACGCGACAGACGATCGGCGTGGGCGGGGGCGGCACGAGGGCAGTCGTCATCTGGTTGCGCCCCGGCTCGTACTCGACCGTTGGCCGGCCCGGCGCCGGCGTCGGCGGGGTGAACGGGTAGACTTGCGCGCCGACGAGTCGCCACACGGTGTCCTGGGCGCACACCTCACCGCTGGCAGCAAGGACGGCGGCGAACGCGATCCACAGCCTCGCGCCGGCTGCGAGCGGTCTTCGTACTTCAGCCGACCGCATGCCGGCTCTATCCCTCTAAACGCTTGGATTTCACAATCGCGTGCCGGTAAGATAACGGTAAAATCTGCTGAAGTGAGGAATAAGGACCGTCGATGGAAGCCATGTCTACTTCGACTGGCCGGGTGCACGGGGCGGCACCGAGAACGGCGCCGGCGCTCGCCCTCGGCCGCTGAGCGTATGCGCGGCGTGATCCACATCCCGCCCTACCGCCTCGATGGCGAGACGCGGACGCTGTGGCGCGGTAGCAGCCAGATCCCGTTGCGCGCGAAGAGTTTCACGGTGCTTGCGTATCTGGTGCGCAGCGCCGGCCACGTACTATCCAAGGCGGAGCTGCTGTCGGCGCTCTGGCCCGGCGTGCATGTCGCCGACGCCGCGCTCAAGGTCTGCGTGCGCGAGATCCGCCGGGCGCTCGCCGACGACGCCGGCGCGCCACGCTTCATCGAGACGGTCGGCCGTGTCGGTTATCGCTTCGTCGGCGAGACCGCGCGCGACGAGGCAAGGGCACAGGCGGCGGGCGACGCCTTCGTCGGCCGAACGGCTGAGCTTGAGCGCCTGGGCAGCGCCCTGAGGCGCGCTCTCCACGGCCGCCGCCAGTTTGTGTTCGTCACCGGGGAAGCCGGCATCGGCAAGACGGCCCTCTTGCAACGCTTCCGCCAAGTTCACCTGCGCGGTGTGACTGTGGCCCGCGGCCAGTGCGTCGAGCAAGCGGGCGGCGACGAAGCCTACGGGCCCCTCTTGGAGGCGATCCGCGCTCTGTGTAGCGAGGACGGCGGTCATCTCGTCGCCCTGCTCCGCCGCACCACCCCCGCATGGCTTACGTATCTGCCGGGGCTGATCAGCGATCATGAGCGACTGACCCTGGCACGCGAGCTGTGGGGCACAGGCCAGCAGCACCTGCTCCGCGGTCTGGTCGGCGGTCTCGAAGCCATCGCCGCGCACGAGCCGCTCATGCTGCTGATCGAGGACTTGCACTGGAGTGACCGCCCGACGCTGGAGCTGCTCACCGCGCTCGCCCGGCGCACCGAGCCGGCGCGGTTGCTGGTGGTAGGCACCTACCGCTCCGAGGATACGGCCGTGGCGACGGCTTCGGTGGCGTCAACTGTCGCCGAGCTACGACTTCGCGGCAGCGCCGACGAGATCGCCCTGTTAGGGCTCGCGCCCGCCGAGATCGGCCAGTACGTTTGCGAGCGCTTTCCCGATCTCGCGCAGTCGAAAGAGCTCGCCAGCGCCGTGTGGCGCCAGACCGAGGGCAATCCGCTGTACGCGGTCAACACGCTCGACCGCCTCGTTGCCGACGGCGCTCTCATCCGCCCGCAGGGACGCTGGCGGCTCGCCCCGGGGCAGCGGCCGGTGGCAGACCTCGTGCCGGAGACGCTTGCGGCCACACTGCGGGCTCAGGTGGAGGCGCTGCATCCGGCCGACGTGCGCGTGCTCGAGGTGGCCGGTCTCGTCGGTCTTCGCTTTGACACCCACACCGTGGGGGCGGCGCTCAAGACTAGCCCCGAGCACGTTCGCGCAGTGTGCAACGGGGTGGTTGCCGCCGGGCGGATGCTGAGCGCCGCGGGTGAAGACGAGTGGCCCGATGGGACAAAAGCGGCAGAGTTCGCGTTTGCTCACGCCGTCTATCGCGATGCCTTCGCTCGGCGCGTCGATGCCGCACGGCGCGGCGCTCTGCACCGGCGCATCGCCGAGGCCCTCGATCGCGGGTACAGCGGCAACGCCGGCCCCGTCGCCGCGCGGCTCGCCGGGCACTACGAGGCGGCCGGGCTGTACGCCCGTGCGGCCGGGCATCGCAAGGCGGCGGCGGCAACCGCTATCGCTCGCTGCGCCTATCCGGAAGCCATCGCACACGTCGAGCGCGGCCTCGACCTGCTCAAGCATCTGCCCGCTTCCCGGCAGCGAGACAGCTTGGAGCTGGCCCTGCGCTCGACCGGCAGTACGGCGCTGATCGACACCAAGGGGTTTGCCGCACCGGCTGTGCGCGACACCTTCGATCGCAGCCTGGCGCTGTGTCGCCGGTTGCGGCAGGCGCCCGAGCTGTTTCAGGTCCTTGACGGCTTGCACAGCTACGCCGTCACTGCCGGCGATTTGCAGACCGGCGAGCAGTTGGCGCGCCGGATGATGCGACTCGCCGAGCGAAGGCGTGATCCGTCGCTGCTAGTGGAGGCCCATCACGTTCTCGGATGCGTGCGCTGGCGGCGCGGCGACCTGGCCGGTGGGCGCCGCCACCTGGAAGCGGCGATCGCGCTCTACACGCCCGAGGCGGGAGCGATCGGGCTGCGCTACTGCGGGCACGATCCGAAGGTATGCTGTCTTGGTAACCTCGGCCTAGTCCTGTGGCACTCCGGCTACCCCGACCGCGCCCTCCAAGCGGGGGAAGACGCGCGTCGCTGGGGACACACGGTCGGCCATCCCTACTCCGCCGCGCTGGGCGAGCTGCTGCTGTCCTGGCTTCGCGCGTTGCGCGCGGAATTTCGGCTGGCACGCGAGCACGCGGAAGCGGCGCAGGCCATCGCCGGGCGCTACGATCTGGAGGCGATCGAACTGGAGAGCGCCATGTTCTGGGGGCTGGCGCTCGCGGGGCTGGGAGAGGCGGACACGGGCGCCCGGCGGGCAATCGAGGCTTTCGAGAGGTACCAGCGATTGGCGCCGGTCAGCGCCGACCTGTGCGTGCTTCTGGCGAGTGCCTTGCTGCTGGCGGGCCGAGGAGAAACCGCCGGCCGGGCGATCGATCTGGCACAAGAGGATCTTGCCCGCCATGGGCCGGCGTTCTCGCAGATCGACATCTTTCTGATCGACGCGATCGTGCATGGCTGGAGCAGCGACGTAGAAACCGCCCGTCACCGTCTGAACCAAGCGGTAGTGCTCTGCCGCCGCTGCGGCGCTGCGGCGCTGGAGCTGCGCGCCCTGCTTGTACTATGTTCCCTGCCGGCCGCAGACAAACAACGCGCCGGCGCACTGCGGCTGCTGAAGCAGTGCCGGTCTCGCTTCACCGAGGGGTTCGAGACACGCGATCTCCGGGAGTCGGCCGGGCTGCTCGCTCAACAAGCCGTGGGGGCTGTTTCACCAGTTCGCCGCGCTGCCAACAAATGGCCGGCCCGCCGCTCGCGGCGATCGACTGCCCTCCAGTAGACCGCCTCCGATCGCAGCAGTACTCCCCGCCTGACCGCCGGCGCCGAGACGAACTTCGAGAAGGGCTAGCGAAGCTGCGGTTCCGGCCCGGGGGCATCAACCGCTGGGGGTGCCTGCTTCTTCGCTGGCTTCGGAGAACCGGCGAGGGTTCGCGACTTCGCCAGCGCGTCGGCGATGTCGGCCTTCAACGCGGCGGTCAAACCATCGGCCTCGACGCCTTCGCGCACACCGGCGTGCCACTCCATCGGCTTAACCGTGCGTGCAGCGGCCCGCAGCTGGTGCACAAGGTGCTCGTCAATGCCGGCAATGGCATCACGCAGTTGCTCCAGTGGGGGTGCCAACGCCCGCGGATCGGTGCCGCTGGTGGCCTGAATGATCTTCGCAGCCCGAACCAACGAGGCAAACAGCCGCACCACTTGCTCGGGCTCGATCCCGACCTGGCGGGCGGTGGCCTTGGCGCGTTCGAGCACGCGGGCCTCCTGCCCGCGATCCTCGATCGGCAGGCCCTGTGCGATCTTGGTGGCGGCCACCAGCGGCATCAGCCGGCAGCGCAGGTCAATGTCTTGTAGAACCGCTTCGCGGTCGGCACCGGCGGCGAAGAACATGCTGTCGCCGAGCCATTGGCGGCGCAACTGCCCGAGCCAGCCGTCGCGCTCGCGTTCGCGCAGCCAGGTGTCGAGCCAGTGCGCCAGCTCGGGTGCGGCGCGCCGCACCAGCAACGCCTTGCGGTCGCGGCTGAACGGCCCGATCAGACTCAGCTCCGGACGCAGCCAACCGCGCGCCTCGATGGTGTCGGTGAGGGCGGCGTGCACGCGCGCACCCAACACCCGGTCCGGCAGCTCGCTGTTGTCGGTGACCGGCTCAATTGTGGCATTGGGAAACAAGCGGTGCGCGAGCCGCTCGAGATGACCGCCACGATTGACGGCGATATGTACCCCCGGCCGATTGAGGGCGGCACGGTCGGCCAAACGCTCGCTGTCCTCGCGCCGGACTAACGCCACCGCGCCGGCCACTGCATACGGGCGCGTGTAGCGGCCGAGCAGTGCCCGCTCCGGGCGCACGGTCACGCCGCTGGCGACGAGGTCGAACTTGCCGGCACTGAGGTCGTCCGCCAAATCAGGCCAGCGGAAGCGCACCCACTGCACGCGCACGCCGAGATCACGCGCGATGCGGGTGGCCACCTCGGCGTCGAAGCCGGTAATGGTGTCGCCTTTGGCTAGGCTGAAAGGAGCATAGTCGCCGGCGGTACCGACCCGCAGGACGCCCGTCCGGCGCAGGGCGCCGAGATCTTGACCGAGCGCCGCGCGCCCGCCCGCCACCAGCGCCAGCGCCACCACCAACGCTTTCCAATGTTTACCCAGCCCGCAATCGACCCGCTCGCGCACACTGCCCTCCCGCTTGGCTTTCTTGGGGGAGAGTTGACAGCTCTGAGCGCGGCAGGCAAGAGACGCAGCCGAGAAAGGCAAGACGTGATGTCATGGCGGAATTGACCGCGGCGGAGTTCACCAAGGCAATTACCCTGCTGGCCGATGAAATGGGCTTGCAGCGCTTGCGCGATAAATTGGTGCATCTCAACGCGCTGGTGACGCGGCGCAAGCTCCCGTCGGCGGCGGCGTTGGCCGAGCAGCTCTACATGCTCAGCGCCGGCTTGCGGCGGCGCGTGCCGGCCACCTACGCCTTCCACACGCTGTGGACCGAACGGCTCACGGCCAAACTCGGCGAGGAGGGCGAAAAGAAGGTCGAGCAGCTGGCCGAGGGCATCAACGCCTGCCTGGATGAGCGCGAGCAGATCATTCCCGAGAAGGCCGCCGAGCTCGAGGCCGCGCTGGCGGCCTATGAACAGGCGCTGGCGGAAATCGTCGGCAACGACAGCGCGCGACTCGACATGATCTTGAAGGCGGTGCCCGCAGTCGCCACCCAGCTGCGGCGCTCGTAGGCGAGCGTGCTGTTTTGCGCACCGCCTGCGTTCAGGCCGCGCCGCCATGCAACTCGCCGAGCTGATCCTTGATGCCGGCGTGCTGGCGCACGCTGGGCCGCTTGCCGTCGAAGTGCGACAGCTCACCGCTGACTCGCGCGCGGTAGAGCAGGGGGACGTCTTCGTCTGTTTGCCCGGCTATCGCACCGAGGGCGGCGAGACCCGCGCTGATCGGCACGACTTCATCCCGATGGCGCTGGCCCGCGGCGCGCGCGCGCTGGTGGTCGAAAGAGAGCAGGCGCCGATTCACGGCGTCACCGTGGTGCGCGTGGCCGACTGCTGGGCGGCGATCGCCGCGATGAGTTGCCGTTTCTTCGGCAACCCGTCGTCATCGCTGCGGATGGTCGGGGTAACGGGCACGTGCGGGAAAACCTCAACCACGTATTTCATCGACGCGGTGCTGTCCGCCGCCGGGCAGCTCTGTGCGCGGCTGGGTACGGTGGAGTACCGCATCGGTAGCCAGGTCTGGGCGGCGGCCCAGACCACGCCGGAAGCCCCGGAGCTGCAGCGGCTGTTGCGCCTGGCCGTCGACCGCGGCGCCACGGCGGCGGTAATGGAAGTGTCCTCTCACGCGCTGGCGCTGCGGCGAGTGGCCGGCATCGCCTTCGACGTGGCGGTGTTTACCAACCTGAGCCAGGACCACCTTAACTTCCACCCCGACATGCACCACTATCTGCGCGCCAAGGGCCGGCTGTTCGAAGAGCTCGCCAGCGGCGGCAAAGCTGCCACCGCGGTGGTCAACACCGACGACCTGGCGAGCGCCCACATCATCGCGGTCAACCGCGGTAGGCTGCTGACCTACGGCATCGAGTCGGCCGCCGACGTACGCGCGCGCGGGCTGGCGATGGCGCTTGACGGCGTCAGCTTCAGCGCCGACACCCCCTGCGGTTCACTTGAGGTTAGCTTGCGTCACTTGGGCGAGTACAGCGTGTACAACGCGCTGGCCGCGATTGGGACGGGCGTGGCCATGGGCATCCCGCTGGCGCAGATTCGCGCCGGTCTGGCGCAAGCGCCGCCGGTGCCGGGGCGTTTCGAATTGGTCGACTGCGGGCAGGATTTCGGCGTGGCGGTGGACTACGCCCACAAGCCCGACGCGCTCGAACGTCTGCTCGCCAGTGCGCGCACGCTCAAGCCCAAGCGGCTGATCACCGTCTTCGGCTGCGGCGGCGATCGCGACCGCGGGAAGCGGCCGCTGATGGGCCGGATCGCGGCACGGCTGAGCGACCTGGTGATCGTGACCTCCGACAACCCCCGCTCGGAGGAGCCGGCGGCGATCATCGCCGAGATCACGCACGGTCTTGCCGGTAGCGCCACGAGCTACCGCGTCGAACCGGATCGCGCCGCCGCCATCGACTTAGCGATTACCCTCGCTCAGCCCGGCGACCTGGTGCTGATCGCCGGCAAGGGCCACGAAACCTATCAGCTGTTCGCCGACCGGCGCATTGAGTTCGATGACCGCGAGGTGGCGCGCGCCGCGATCGCGCGGCATCGCTGAAAGACTGAGAACGGGGTGCTGCCGGCGCTACTGCGGCACTACCCGCGCCAAGCCTTCGGCCACGGCGGTCGGGTTGAAGGTGGCCTTGTTGGCCAGCGTGCGGCTGCCGCCGGTGAGGAAGTTGCCGTCGCGGTTGCTGGGCTCGCGATCCATGATCAGTACCACCGGCAGGGCGGCGCTGCCGTTGCTGCGCAAGCCGGCGATGGTGCGAAAGACGTCCACGCTGTTGGGCGAAAGGTGCAACACGATCGCGTCGGGCCGCACGCTCGGGAGCAAGTCGAGCGCCTGTTTGCCGTCCAACGTCACCGCTGCGGACAACCCCGCGCCGGTCAGCTGCTCGCGCACGCCGGCCACGACATCGATGTCGGCGCTCATCGCCAGCACCCGCTTGGCACGCGGCGCCAGGCGTGCCAGCGCATCGAGCAGGCGCTGGGGCTCGTTGGGCCACAGCACGCAGTCCGACGGCCCAAAGCAGAATCCGGCCTTCTCGCTGGCCCTGGCGTACAGCAACAGCGGCACGCCTTCGGTGTCGGCGTGCGCGCGCAGGGCGCGCACCAGTTGCCAGCCGTTACTGCCGGACATGACGTTGACCGCCACTGCGCCCAGCCGCTTGCCGGCGAGCGCGGTCACGGCCGCCTCGGTGGGCTCGCAGCCGACCGCATTCCAGCCGGCCGCGGCAAGTGTGGCAACCATCGCGCAGCCGAGTTCGCCGTCAACGACGGCGATGGTAGCCGGAGCGGGTTCTTCCTCCAGAACTGGCTCAGCTTCGGCCACGAGGGTGTCGTCGAGTGCCGGTTCTCCGAGATCGTCCAATCCCGGGATGACGCAGCGTTCGATTTCGAGTGCCGGCTGGCTCTCATCCACGGCCAAGGCCTCGGCCAGGGCGAGGTGTTCTTTGCGGGTACGTTCGAGCTCGGCTTCCAATTCGCCGGCGCGGGCGTGGAGGGCGGCGCGTTCGTTTTCCCACTCGCCGGCGAGCTGCTCCAGTTCGGCGCGGCGGTCGGCGCGTTCTTGATCGGCACTCGTGGCCAGCTCCGCGATCTGCGCCTGCAGGGCAGCCAATTCGGCCTCACGCTTGGCTAGGCGCTGTTGCGCGGCGTCGTGCTCGGCTTGTGCCGTCGTGAGTTCGCTGCGCCACGTAGCCGCGGTGACCTCGGCATGAGCACGTTGCTCCGCCAACGACTCAGCTGCGGCAGCCAGCTCAGCGCGCAGCTGCTCAACGTCGCGCTGCATTGCCTCTGCGCTCTCGCTGGCGGCGGCGTAGGCGGCGGTGGTCTCGTCACGCTCGCGCTGCAAGCCACCGAGCGCGGCCTGCACTTCTGCCAGTTGCCGGCGTAGCAGCTCGGCCTCCCGGCCATGATGGGTGCGGTTCTGCTCGAACTCTGCTTGCACCGTCGCGTGACGGGCAGTCGTGGTGGCCAACTCGCTTTCGAGTTGCTGGGCACGCGCCAGCTGCTCGGCCACGGCCGCCTCCAGTTGGCGGCGCGCGGCGGCCAGGGCGTCGCGTTCCTGCGCCAGGCGCTCGGCGTACGAGGAGCGCTCGCCGGCGTCGTGCTCGTAGCGCGCGCGCAGTTCGCCGAGCTGTGCGTGCAGATCGGCGATTTGCTGATCGCGGGCATTGACCGCGGCGTTGCGCTCGGCCTGGCCACGGTCCTGCTCGGCGCGCAAAGCGGCGCACAGCGCCTCGAGCTGCTCGCGATCACCCTGCACGGCCGCGCGGGCGGCTTCGGCCGCCGCCAGTTGCGCCTGCAGTTGCGCGTGCTCTGCCTGCAGTTGCCGGGTGGTTTCGTCTAGTGCTTGCAGTTGGCCGGTGGCGTGCTCGGCGGCCGCCAGCTGTTCGGTCTCCAGCCGCGCCAACGCCTCGGCGAGGCGGGTGCGCTCGGCTTCGGCAGCCTCGGCACGTTCGGAGAGTTGCTGGAGCTGCGCCGCCCACGTTGGCTCGCGTTCGCTCCACACCCGCAACTCGGCGTTGAGCCGCTGGCGTTCGTGCTCAGCATCGCTCAACGCGGCCACGTGCTCGGCGCGCAGTTGGGCGAGCTTCTTCTCCACTTGCGCTAAGCGGGTTGCGCTCAGCTTGGCGGAGGTAGCGCTGGCGTCGCCTGCCTCGTGCGCCGTCGCCAGCGCCTGGTGCAAGGCCGCCGCCGCCGCCTGCGCCTGCGCCAACTCCTGGCTCAGCTCGTCGCGTACGTGGCGCTGTTCGTCGAGCTGCTGCTGCAAGCGAGTCACCGCCTGTTCGGTGGCGGCGGCCCCGAGTTGCGTGGCCTCGTAGGCCTCACGCAACTCGGCGTGCTGGGCCTGCAACGCCTGATGCGCTGCCAGGCTTGCGGCCAGCTGCTGCTGCAACTCGGCGGCGCGGGCTTGCACCGCTTCGAGCCGGCCAAGCACCTGCTCGTGAGCGGCACGCAACTCGCCGGCCGCTGCACTCAAGGCGGTGTGCTCGGCCTCGAGCGTGCCGAGACGTTCGCGCAAGCTTGCCATGGTGGCGGCATCGCGCTCGCGTTCGCCGGCACTGGCCTGCACCTGCTCGCTGTGTTGGCGCAGGGCGGTGTCGTAGCGCTCGACCAGCTCGCGGTGAGCACGCTGCAACTCGCCGAGCTGAAGCGTGGTGCGCTCGGCGTTGGCAGTCGCCGCCGTCAGGGCGTCGTTGAGGCGGCGGGCTTCCGTGCGCTGGCTGTCGAGTGCGGTCCGAGCATCGGCGAAGCTAGCCAATTCGCCGCGGGTGGCGGCCAACTGACTGGCCAAGCGATCGCGCTCGCCTTCGAGTGCCGCCACGGTCTCCGCCACGTGAGCAAAGCGCTGGCGCTCGGCCTCCAACGTCTCGGTGGCGGCGCGGCGGGTTTCGGCCAGCTCCTTGGCGTGTCGCCACAGTGACTCGTCGAAAGCGGCGCGCAGGCGGGCGAGTTCTTCGGCTTCGGCCGCGCGTTGGCGATCGGCGAGCGCCAGCGGTGCCGGCTGGGCCTCGGCCTCGCTGCCGGCACGAGCACTGGGAACGGCGCTGCCAACTGTGCTATGCGGCAACTCGACGAACGCCAGCGCGCACACTTTGAGGGCTTGCCCCAGCGCTTGCAGCTGAGCATCGCTGAAGCCATGCGGCTTGTTGGCGAACAGCACCAGCACGCCGGCGCGGGCGTAACCGTGGAAGAACGGCAGGGTAGCGATGGTGAGCCGGCGCGGACTAACTTCGATCAGCGGGCGCGGTACGAACGGATTCTGGTGCGCCGCTTCAATCACGCTGATGCGGCGGTTGGTGAGGCCGCGCATCGGAATGTCCCAGCCCGGCCCGGCCACGCCGCCGCCAAGGATCTGGCAGGCCTCGTCGTTTAAGCCGGTGGCGGCCAGCAGCGCCAAGCGATCGCGCCGCTGCTCGTATGCCAGGAGCGCGACGGCGGCCGCGTTCATGGCCCGGGTTATGAATTGCGCGGCTTGCTGCGCGAACTCGTCGCGCGGCAAACGCTGGCCGTAGAGATCGAGCAGCTTCTGCCGCAGGCTGTTCAGGTTGGTCCCGACCGCGTGCAGCTGTGTCGGGGCCGGGCGCTCGCCGCCCGAGGCGGCCGGTTCGGCCACCCGCGCGGGCTCAGGCGTTGTCGCCGGCTGATCGGGTTCCGCCTTGCGGCGAGCGAGTCGCAGGCCCCACGCCATCAGGCCGCCCCCCGGTACGCCGCCACAACCGCGGGCCAATCGCTCGCGCCAGTGGCGTCGATGATAAGTTCCACCTCGTCACTGCTGCTTCCCGCCAGCTCCGACCACACGAGCTGGGCCGTCAACGCGATCGATTGCCCACCAATCCAGGCGGTGAGCCGGAGCGGACGTCCCTCGTTGCTCCACAAGGCAAGTTCGGAGGGATTAAGTAACGCAGGTCGGTTCTTCGCCAGCAGGACTGCCAGACCGGAACCCGACAGCGAGGAGATCCGCAGCGGAATCGGTCCGCGGCGGCACAGATGCTCGTCATCCAAGCAAAGTTGAAGTGCCGCCGCCGCTATCGCCTGAGACTGGTTCGTCATCGGGCTTACTCCTGCCCGGCATGAACCGATCGCAAGAGGCATACCAGTTGATGCTCGGGACGGTGCGCCACCAAGAGCGCCCCGCCCAGTGATGATGTTTTTGACGTTGCGCTACCGAATAGCCGAAAGCTGACGCAAATCCGCGCGTTCCCTTTCATCTGATGTGGCAAGCGGTGGACACGGCGCCGGCCGGCCGCCAATGACGAGTCGCGCCCCGACTGCCGAGCCTTTGCCGAACGGCAAACGGCCGACGGGGGGGCTAGACGCTGAGTCTGCCGGGCCGTCGGTGCCAGGGTCGTCGGCGAAGAGCTACTGGGAATTGCGGGCGGCGAACTTCTCGCAGATCGGGTTACCCAGGCGGTCCAGCAAATCCAGGTCGATCTTGACGGCGGCAAGCTAACAATTCGTCACGGCGATCTGAGGCTGGTGGCGCGGGAGCAACGCGACCACCTTCGCCGGCGGGAACGCCCTGCTCGCACGTTGATGTTGGCAGCGTACCGAGCGCGATGTTGACCAGCGTGGCCAGCTCGTCGACGGTGACCCGCGCGCTCGCCGCATTGCTGGTGGCTTGGTTCGGGGCGGGGAATATACAGCGGGCGATCCTTCGATGCGCGCCGACCCCGGTCGCTACTTCTTCGAGAACTCGTAGCTCTTGCCCGTCTCGATCAACGCGCGAAAATTCTCCGGCTTGACGTTGGGCGGCACGCTGCAGCCGCTGCCGAGGATGAAGCCGCCGTCGCCGCCGACCTTGTCGATCAGCTGCTTGCAGTAGGCGGAAACCTCCGCCGGCGTGCCCAGGGCCAGCAGTGCCGCCGGCACATCGCCGCGCAGGCACAAGTGACCGCGGAGCACTTCCTTAGCGCGCAAGATGTCGGTGACGCCGTCCAACTCCAGCACCGCCGAGCCCCGCGGCAGCCGCTTGAACTGCGCCAGGTTCTTGTCCCAGCACTGGTCGAGGTGGAAGATCGTCACGATGCCTTCAGCCCAGCACGCCTCCACCACCGCTTGCGTCGCTGGCCACCAGAAGCGCTCGCACATGGCCGGCGGATAGAAGAAGCCGCCGGCGCGTTCTTCGGTAAACAGCCACAGATCTATGCCGGAGGCCTTGATGATACCGATCTGCTTCGCGATCAGGTCGGCCGTCATCCGCTTGATGGCCCGCTCCACCGGCACGGGGTTGTAGTAGAGGTCCTGGGTGAAGGGCACCATCGACCGCATCAGTGAGAGCGCGAAGAACGGGTGCAGGCTGTAGCCTGCGAAGAACGGCCGCGTACCGCGCTTGCTGCACTCGGCGGCGAAGCGCTCGAAGCCCGCCACCAGGCGACTGATCGTGTCGGGCACCTCGGCCGGCGCCAGGCCGGTGATACGCCAGAGAAAGTCGTCGTAGTAGAACTGCTCGAAGCCCATCTCGGTGATCTTGTCGTAGTCTGCGGGCTGGAGCATTTCCTGCTCGTCGAGTTGGAACGGCTGATCATCCGCGAGGTCCTTGCCGGGGATGCGCATCTTGAGCGGATACACGCCGCCGGCCTGTAGCTGGGCGGGCGCGTACGCTGCCGGGTAGGGATTCTCCCAACCGCCGTACTGGTCGAAGACTTTGAACACCGCCTCCACAACCACCTGGTTGTCGCCGGCGATCTGCGCTTGCGACAAGCCGGCGAGACCACCTGCCGGTTCCGGCAGCAGCGTCGGCAGCACCGGGACGCGGTCGGGCTGCTCCAGCCGGATCGCCGCCCACAGGCGTTCGTCGGGTGTCATGAATTCATTGGCCACGAGTCCCCCCCAGGCAGTACCGTACCCCCGCTGTGGCGTCCGTGGTTTGGAAGTCAGCGCCGACGTAAGCTTGCACTGCCGGGGTCGTCACGCCGCCGCCGACCAGCAGCTTGAGCCGATTTCTGAGTCCGGCCTGCACCAACAGCTCGGCTGCTTCCTTCATGCTGGGGAAGGCGGTGGTCACCAGCGTGGAGAAGCCGACGAAGTCGGGTTGGAGCGCGCGCACGCGCTCGAGCAGCAGCGCGGGCATGACGTTCACGCCTAAGTCATGCACGCTGAAGCCGCGGGCGCGCAGGAGCGTGGCGAAGATGTTCTTCCCGAGGTCATGAATATCGCCGCGCATGGTCGCTACCACCACCGTGGCGAGCGGCTCGGCGGAGCGGGTCTGAGTCAGGTGCGGTTCGAGCACGGTTGCCGCGGTCTTGAAGATCTCGGCAGCCAACAGCAACTCCGACAGGAAGTAGTCGCCGGCTTGAAAGCGCTCGCCGACGAGCGTCATGCCCTGGCGGCAGGCTTCGAGAATCGCCAAGGGGTCGGCGCCGCGATCGAGTTGACCCGCAACGATCCGCAGCGCGTCAGCGCGCCTCAACTCCACCACGGCGGCACTCAGCTCGTCTTCCATCTCGTGTCCTCAGCGTCGAAAGTTGCCTATCCCCGTCGTCTCGCCGAAAGCAAGCAGCTGGAGTTCTGAGCGGTATTACGCCGAGCGCGAAAGCCGCGGGCAAGCGCTGAAGCCGGAGGACTTAACCGGCAGTGATCAGGCCGGGTAGAAGCGGCTGATCGTGTCGACCACACACGCCGGCTTATCGCCGCTCTCAATCTCGACGGTGACGCGGATGGTGGCTTGCACCCCGCCCTTGACGTCTTCGACGGCGATCAGCTCGCCGCTGCCGCGAACGCGTGAGCCGACTCTCACCGGTGCCGGAAAGCGCACCTTGTCGCAGCCGTAATTGACCCCCATGCGGATGCCGCGCACCTCGACGATCTGCGGCAGCAGCATGTTCACCAGCGACAACGTAAGGTAGCCGTGGGCGATGCAGGCGCCGAACGGACCGCTCTTGGCGCGTTCGGGGTCAACGTGAATCCATTGATGATCGCCGGTAGCATCGGCGAACTGGTTGATGCGCTCTTGAGTGATCTGAAGCCACTCGCTGTGGCCGAGGTGTCGGCCGCGGGCTGCTAGCAGGTCGGCGGGCGTATTGAAGACGGTTGGCATATGCGTGCTCCCGGTCATGGGCCGTCGGTTCACGGCAGCGGCGGCGGTGCTCCGGCGGCGGTGGGCGGCGATTCCAGCGGGGTGGTGAGGGCGGCGATGGTGACCGCGCCGCCGGCGCGCATCTGATCTAGCACCTCGACGGAAAAGCCGTAGGGGGCGTCGTTGGCGGCATCGAAAAAGATGATGTGGTCGTCACGCGCCGCGAACATCCGCCGCAGACGCGGCGCTAACTCCTCGAAAGCCACCAGCGTCCCGTTGACCGTCAGCGTCTTGTCCGCGCTCACGCGCAGTACCAGCGGTGGCTCGGGGTCCTTGGCCAGCTCCTGCTGCTCCACTTCTTGCTTTTCCTGCTTGGGCGTGTGGACCCAGAATTTCTTGGTCAGCAGCGGCGTCACCACCATGAAGATGATCAACAGCACCAGCACGACATCGACTAACGGGGTCACGTTCATCACCGGCACGACGGGGGCTCTCTTGCCCGTCCCCACATTCATGGCCATGGCTCAGCCCCCCTGTACTTCGGGCTGTGGCGGCGGCACCGGCGCGCTTTCGCCCTGCCCGCTGCCGGGAGGAGCTGCCGGCGGCAACACCCCCGTCTTGTGTTTTTCTCCCACCAGCAGCGAGATGCCGGGGAAGCCGATCTGCTGACAGCGGGCGAAGATGTCGCGCACGTCGCCGTACTTCAACTTGGCGTCGGCCCGCAGCACCACGCGCCGGTCGGGATCGACTTCGTGCAGCGTGATTAGGTAGCCAACCGCGCTTTCGAGGTCGTACTGGCTTTCGTCGATGTGGTACTCGCCCGCTTGTGCCACCGTGATCTTGATCGGATCAATCGCCGACTTGAGGTCGGGATCGGGGTTGAAGATGCCGGGGAGCTCCACCGGCAGGTCCTGGTCCAAGCGCGGCGCCACCACCATGAAAATGATTAGCAACACCAGCACGATGTCGACCAGCGGGGTGACGTTCATGTCGGGCTGGACATCGCCCGCCCGCGCGCTGCCGCGTATCGGCTTCATGCTCCCGCCTGCGCCGGTTGTTCTAAGAAGCGCGCCGCCCGAGTTCTGCCCCGTCGGCGGCGCGTTTGCCTTGCTGCGACTGCAGTTCGCGTTCGGCGCGGTCCTCGATGGTGTCGAGCAGTTCGCCGCAGGCGTTCTTGAGCAGCAACTCCTCGCGGCCGATCCGGGTTGAGAGGTAATTGAAGGCAAGCACCGCCGGGATGGCCACGGTCAGGCCGAGGGCGGTCTCGATCAGCGCTTCACTGATGCCGGCAGACACCGACGACAGGCCGCCGGAGCCGGTGGAGGCGATCCCTTGGAAGGCGGAGATGATTCCCAAGACGGTGCCGAGCAAGCCGACGAACGGAGCGGTGGAGCCGACCGAGGCCAGCACCCCCAGGCCGCGACGCAGGTCGGCGGCGATCTCTTCCATGAAGCGCTCCATGTAACGCTGGGTCTGATCGAACGGCGTCAGCCCGGAGACATCTGCCGTCTGCTCGGCGTGCCGGTAGGTGGACAGGCCGGCGCGCACGATGCGGGCGAGGTGGCCGCGCTTGAAGTTGTCGGCCGCGGCCACCACGGCGTCGAACCGCCCCGCGTTCATGTCCTCGGTAACCTTGGCCGAGAAGCTGCGCGAAGCCGAGCGCGAGCGCCGCAGCGTCAACAGGCGCTCGACAAACACGGTCAGCGATGCCAAACCCATCAGCAGCAGCACGCCCGCCACGATGAGCGCGGGCAGTCCCATGTGTTGCCACATTTCTGCGAAACTGAATTGCATAGCTCAATTCCTCTTGTCGTGCTGGGCGCCTTTGCCGGCGCCGGTTGGTTAGGACAGTCTGAAACCGACCTTGATGATGCGATAGATGCTGATGGCCCGGCCGTTGTGCCGAGCCGGCTGGTAGCGCCACGTCTTGACCGTGTCCACCGCGGCGGTAAGGAACGGTTCTTCTCCTTCCATCACCTCGACTGAGGCCACGCGGCCTTCGGCGGTGATGACGATCTTGAGCGTCACGCTGCCGGTCTTGCCGGCGTGCTTGGCCGCTTTCGGGTACGGCGGTTGCGCGTTGGACTTCGACGGCACCGGAGCCACCGCGCCCTCGGGCAGCGCCACCGGACCGCTCTGCCCGCCCGTGCGGTAGCCGCCTTCGAGGCCGGCGGGGTCACCCTCGCCCTCTCCGTACACCGCGATGCCTTTGTCCAGACTGGGGTCGGCTTCCTTCGGCGCCTCTAGCGGCATCTCCTTGGGAGCGACCAGCTCCTTTGGCGGCGGTGGCTTGTCGAGCTTGCGCACCTTCATGTCTTTGGGCACCACCGGTGGCGGCGGCGGGGCCGGCTTCACTTCCACGGGCTCGGGCGGTGGCGGAGGTGGCGGCGGCGGCTCCGGCTTGACCACCTTTTCCACGAAGGTCACGTCCACCGGCTTCTCCTTCACCAACTGCTTGGTGCCGGCGCCCACAGCCACCAACAGCAGCCCGATCCCGACGTAGAGCACGGACGACGCCAACACCGCTGTCCACCATTGTCGCGGTTCCCGCTCTTCGGCGCCGTAATGGCCAAACACTGAGGCCGCTTGGCTCATGGTCGTCTCATCCCGTTGCTGCTGGCCCGCGCCGGGGCCGAGGTATGCCTCACTAGCGAATCCTCCGGTGTGCCCGACAAGCAACACCGTCCTTAATCCGAGTTATTACTACCATTCATCCGCCACCCACTCCACCCCGAACCTCGCACCCGCGCCTCTTCTCCGGCATCGCCAGCCACACGCTGGCGCTTGGCGGCGCCACGGTGGCACTCTGAGCCCTTGGCGCCACCGCTTTGCGTAGCCGGCCCCGCCGGTGGCCGACCCATTACTAGAAAAACGAACATCTGTTAACATGCCGGCGGCGATGAAGCGAAACCACCGAGGGGCGGTCGAACGCCAAGAGGCATGGTCTCGCTCGAGGTTCGGCCAGCCGACTTGGATTGGTCTAACAAGCGTTTAATTTGGGGAGGGCGTTCATGTCCGGCAATGCACTCACGGGCATCAAGGTGATCGAGCTGGGGCAGTTGGTGTCGGCGCCGTACTGCGCCAAGTTGTTCGCCGACTACGGTGCCGACGTCATCAAGGTCGAACCGCCGGCGGGCGACCGCGCCCGCTACTGGGGCCCCTTTCCCAACGACGTGCCCGACCCGGAGAAGAGCGGGCTGTTCTTCTTTCTCAACCGCAACAAGCGCGGCCTCACCCTCGACGTGCGACCGCAGCACGGGCGCGAGTTGCTGCTACGGCTAATCGCGCAGGCGGACGTGCTGATCGAGAACAACCCGCCGCGCTTCATGCGCGAACACCAGCTCGACTACGCCGCGCTGGCGCAGATCAATCCCGACTTGGTGATGATTTCGATCACGCCCTTCGGGCAGACCGGGCCGTACAGCGAGTGGAACGGCTACGACCTCAACGCCTTTCACCTTACTGCGGCGGGCAGCCGCTACTGCGGGCAGCCGAACCAGGCGCCGCTCGAACATGGTACGTTCGCCGCCGACTTCTTCGGCGCCACCGCCGGCGCGGCCTGGGGGCTGGCGGCAGTGTACGGGCGCCGGCGCGCCGGCGGCGGCCAGCTCATTGATGTCTCGTGTGCTGAGGCCATCGCCGCGCTTTTCGTCGGCGGCCAGAACATCGGCGGCTGTGCGCAAGACGGAGTGTTCGATCGCCGCACCGGGGTCGGGATGTCGTTGGGGGCGCCGGCCACCATCTTGCCGTGCAAGGACGGCCATGCCTGGATGCTGGCCTTGGAGCCCGGCCAGTGGAACGGCCTGGCGCGCGTGATGGGCAACCCCGAGTGGATGCAGCTGGAGATGTTTCAGGAGATGTTCGTCCGCGCCCAAAACGCCGACGCCATGTATCCGCTGATCGAGCAGTGGACAAGTGAACACAGCAAGTGGGAAATAATGGACCAATGTCAGGCCAACGGCTGCCCGGTGACGGCGGTGTTCACCGTAGCCGAGGCGGCCGAGCACCCGCACCTGAAAGCGCGTGACTACATCGTCGAAGTGGAGCATCCCCGGCTAGGGAAGGTTCGCGACCTGGGCGCTCCCTTCAAGCTCCCGGCCAGCCCCGGCGGGCCACGCCATCCCGCACCATTGCTCGGCCAACACAACGACGAAGTCTACGGTGAGCTACTCGGCCTCGGCGGCGCTGAGCTGACGCAGTTGCGCAGCGAAGGCATCATCTGACGAAGGCGGGCCGGTCAGTCGAGGTGACAGTCATGAGCAAGGCACTTCCCCTCCAAGGCATCCGGGTGGCGAACTTCGGCTGGGTCTGGGCCGGCCCGGTGGTCGGGCAAACCCTCGGCTTCTTGGGCGCGGAGGTCTACAAGATCGAGTCGCGGGCGCGGATCGACCTCACCCGCATGCTGCCGCCGTTCGGCGGCGGCGTGCGTGACCCCGATCGCAGTCTCTCGAATCACGCCTGCTGGGCCGGCAACGGCAGCATCAGCCTCAATCTCAAGAAGGCCGAGGCGCAAGAACTGGCGCGCCAGTTCATCGCCACCTGCGACGTGGTGGTAGAAAACTTCGGCCCCGGCGCGATGCAGGACATGAACCTCGGCTACGAGACCCTCACGGCGCTCAAGCCCGAACTGGTCATGTTGTCGATGCCGGCGGCCGGCCTCTACGGCCCGCTCAAGGACATCAGAACTTACGGCCTCAGCCTGACCAGTATCACCGGCTTAGATAGCCTCACAGGATACCCCGGCGGCCCGCCGGTGCCGGTGGAGAACGCTTTCTCCGATCCCTACAACGGCATCATGGGAGCCTTCGCCGTGCTCGCCGCCCTCATGTACCGCGACCGCTGCGGCACCGGCCAGCACATCGACTACTCGCAGCAAGAGGCGGTCATGCCCATGGTTGGACCGGCGTTCATGGACTACGTGCTCAACGGCCGCGTGGCCGGCCCGCTGGGTAACCGCCATCCGCTGGCAGCGGCGGCCCCTCACGGCGTCTTCCCTTGTGCGGGCGCAGACCGCTGGGTCAGCGTCGCGGTCGTCACTGAAGCGGAATGGCAGGGTCTGGTGAAAGCCATGGCCGAACCAGCATGGGCGCGCGCACCCGAGTTCGCCCAGCTCGCCGATCGCCTCCACCACCTCGACGACCTTCATCAACACTTGGCGGCGTGGACTGCGGATTTCAACGACTACGAGTTGGCGCAACTGCTGCAACGGCACGGCGTCGCGGCGGCGCCGGTGCTGAACGTCGGCGATTTACTCAAGGACCCGCATTACCGCGCGCGTGGCACGTTCATCGAGGTCCAGCATTCGTTGGGATTTCGCGAGACCATCTACGGCGCCTACGTCAAGACCAGCCGCACCGAAGCCGACGTTCGCTCCGGGCCGCAAATCGGTCAAGACAACGATTTCGTCTTCAAGAAGCTGCTCGGTGTCTCGGAGGACCGTTACCGCCGGCTCATCGAAGAGCAGGTGATCTATTGACCCGCGCGCTCGAGCCGGCGCCCAATTCCGCGCGTGCGATCGCTTTCATCACCAAGGGCAACACCAGCTGCGGCTGCGCCAGGGGCGCGGCATGGCCGGTGCGCTGGGCGGCGGCCACCGGCACGACCGCACCCAAGCGCTCGATCAACTCGCGGCGCGAGCGGCCGAAGAACTTGTCCACCCGCTCCTCCCGGATGTCCGGCTCCTTCGCCCGGTCTTTCGGTGAACAAGATCAAGGTGCCGGCGGCAAAAGGCGGCACCGGACTACGGCGGCCGAAGATGGTTTGTTGAAACTCGCCTTCAGGTCTTGAACCGCCGACGTCGGGCCTTACTCGGCACCTCCGGGTTCGGTCGCGCCCCCGGCACAGGAGCTGGCTGCGCTCCGGTCGCTATCGCTCTCTTCGGTCCACCAGCCCCTGCTGCGGTCCCATTCCCTGGTACCGTGACTCCATCCTTGCCTTCTTCCTTGCCCTCTACACTATTTCACCCAAGGGAAAATGTCTCACTGTCATTGGCACAGAGGGCGGTTTCTGAAAGATGCAACGACGGACTTTTGGATCTCGCGCGTTTAAGAGGCAATGGGCCAATAGGGGCCCCAACAACGAAGGAGATCCGATATGAAGATCGATCGCTGGTTGCTGATGGGCACAATGCTTCTGGTACCCGCATCTGCGTTCGCTCAAAGTCCGCCGAGCCCTGCGGAGCTGGAGTCGGAGCGTGCCCCCTCTTTGCGCAGGCGGACGCCGACGGGAGCGGGACGCTGTCTTTGAGCGAGTTCAAGACCTTCGAGTCCCTCATTCGGGACAAAATGACAGAGCAACACTTCAACCACCTCGATACGAACGGCGACGGCGTCCTGGGTCTCGACGAGCTGCCCAGGCGGGCCGCCTAGGTCCTCGATTCGGGCACCCTCCCTTCTAGCGTCGCCCAGCGGCCTCGCATTCGCGACCATGTCATGAGCGCCGAGGAACGGCTCAAGAAGGCACATCTCACGCTGCTGATCCGCGTCAAGAGCGTGCTGACGCCAGCACAACAACAAAAGCTCCGCCAGCTCCGGCCAGAACATCTGCCGGGGTTGGGCGATGATGCTAATCAGGAGGAGGAACACATGGGCGCATTGCACATTCTAACGAAAGTGCTGCCACCATTGCCAATCCTGGCATGCCTCATTGGGTGTGGCACGAGCAATGGGGCATCCGGCGCAAATCTTCAAAGCGCTGCATTCGGTCATAAGGTGTTTGTCGCGGTCGGCGATGGCGGGGAGATCATTACCTCAAGCAGCGGTTCCTCGTGGAACCAGCAGTCGAGTGGCGTCACTGTGGCTCTGCTCAGCGTCACCTACGGCGGCAACAAGTTCGTTGTTGTCGGAAATAGTGGCAAGTCTCTCGTGTCGAGCGACGGCACTTCTTGGAGTGCCACCACAGTATCCAGCGACGTGTCGTTCCTTGGTGTTGCATACGGCGATGGGCTCTTTGTGATGGTCGGCGACAAGGGCTCGATCTACACATCAACCGATGGAAGTGGGTGGACCTCGCAAGAGAGTGGCACCACAGGGGATCTCCGAGGCATTACCTTCGGTGCAAGCATGTTCGTGGCGGTCGGCGCGGATGGCGACATTCTCACGTCTGCAGATGCCGCGAGTTGGTCTGCGGCGACTTCGGGTACAACTGAAGCGCTCGCGGACGTTCACTACGGAAACGGCGTGTATACGGTCGTGGGGACCAAGGGCACGATTCTGCGATCCGCGGACGCCATCTCGTGGTCGACCATCGAGACGGGGATCAGTCGCGACCTCAACGCCATATCTTACGCAGAGGGGCTGTTCGTCGTCATTGGCGCCGATGGAACGATTCTCACGTCGTCAGACGCAGCGACGTTCAGTCAGCGGACCTCCGGCACGAGCGAGAACCTCCGCGGCATCGCGTTCGGCAACAATGTTTTTGTCGCCGTGGGATTTTCGGGCACCATTTTGAATTCTGATGATGGAATCACATGGGCAAAGGCGTGACGTGGATCGAGGGGCGACGCCGACGACGATTCTTCCGCCAATCGGCCTTCGTCGTCGAGCATTTGCAGTCGTGCGCAGGACGAGAAACGAGAAGATGCACGAGGGTTGGAACCCCGAAGCCGAGGCGTTGCGCGTCGAGCGCCTCACCTGTGTCGCTGCACTCGTGCTTCTACTCACCATCATCGTTGCCGTCGCTTCGTGCGGGGGTGACGACCTCGTGTTCCCCGGAGAGTTGTACACACAGACGGCGACCCCGGAGGAGACTGCTACGCCGACGGCGTGACTTGGTCGTTCACTCCTCTCGATTTTCGAGAGTTCAAAGTCGTCGACTTCCGATGAATGCACGAAGCGCCCGTAGCGTTTGAGGAGGGCGACCACCACTAGCCCACCTGTCTGGACAGCCACGGCAGGCTCACGCCGTTGGCCAATGCCGAATAGGGTTCTCCTGCGTCGTGGGCGGCGACGGACCCGGCACCATCCTCTCCGGCTGGTCCGATGAGCCAACCCGTTCCCCATCCCCTATTGACCGAGGCGTCAAATGATTGCATATTGCAAATATGCTGAAACGCAAAGGTACACCAGGCCAGAAGCTCGAGGGCGGTGCGCGTGAGCTGGTCACGCACCTTGACCGCGCGATGCGCCGGTTGGTTCTGGCCGGCAACGAGCAGGGCATCCCGGAGAGCTTCAGTCGTTCGGAGATTGCCGTTCTCGACACCGTCGGCGCAGAAGGGCCGATGACCATGGGTGTGATCGCCGCGCGCGTTCGGATGCCACTCAGCACGGTGACCAGAGTCGTCGATCGACTCGTCGTGAGGGAATTGGTTCAGCGCGAGCGTCCGGAGGACAACCGCCGCGTCGTGCGGGTCGCGCTCGCGCCCGACGGCCATTCGTTCTACCAGGCTGCGCTGAGGAGTCGGATCGCCGGGGCACAGCGCATGTTGCAGCGCTTGACCGAGGGTGAACAGCGCGAGCTGGTCCGACTCTTCCGGAAGATCGCAGATTCCATCGCGGAGGAGCCGCAGGGATGACACGGGCCGCGCCGCACACCCGGTTGATCTGCCGCCTCACGCCGCTCTGGTGTATCGCTGTCCTGGCGGGCTGCGTTCTGGTAGGACCCAACTACGTCGCCCCGACGGCGTCCGAACTCCACGTTCCATCATCGTGGCAGGGCTCTGCACCATCGACCGCAGCCGGCCTTGAAATCGCAAACTGGTGGCAGCACCTCGGCGACGCGCTGTTGAGCCGACTTGTCGCGCAGGCGATGCAGGCGAGCCCGGACGTGCAGTCCGCCCGCGCCAAGTTGCGCCAGGCGCGGGCACAGCGCCTTCTGGCGTTCGGTAACCTGTGGCCCACGGCCAGTGCCTCCGCATCGGCCCATCATACCGAGACCAGCGAACCGTCCGGCATTGGCGGTTCCCCATCCCAAAACGTTGCCGCCGGCAGCTCCCAAGACCTGTACAATGCTGGGTTCGACGCGTCGTGGGAACCAGACATCGTCGGTGGTCAACGCCGTGCCCTCGAGGCCGCGAGCGCCGACCAGGCGGCGTCGATGGCGAGTCTGCACAGTGCACAGGTGACGTTGGCGGCCGAGGTCGCACGCAACTACGTGGAGGCGCGATCGCTGCAGGCACGGATCGCCATCGTTCGAGCAAACCTTGGCAGCCAATCGGAGACCCTGGCGCTCACGCAGTGGCGTGTGCAGGCCGGCCTGACCAGTTCGCTGGACGCAGAGCAGCAACGCACCAACGTCGAGCAGACGCGGGCGACGATTCCTCCCCTCGAAACCTCCTTGGCTGAGGCGGAGCATCGGATTGGTACTCTCCTCGGCCTCGCACCCGGTGCGTTGCACGAGGACCTCGCCGTCCCGGCGCCCATTCCACAAGTTCCGGAGCCGCTCACCATCGGGATCCCGGCAGATATTTTGCGCCAACGACCGGACGTGGCCGCCGCCGAGCGCACGCTAGCCGGGGCCACCGCGCGCATCGGTGAGGCCGCGGCGGCGCGCTATCCGAGCTTCACGCTCTCCGGATCGGTCGGGGTCGAAGCAATGACGATCGGTGCGCTCACCAATGGAAGCTCCCTCGCCGCCAGCGTGGTGGGTAGCCTCGCACAGACGATCTTCGACGCGGGGCGCATCAGCGCGAAAATTGAAATCCAGGACGCGATACAACAACAAGCGCTGGCGACGTATCAGGCGACGGTTCTCACGGCGCTCGAAGACGTCGAGAACGCACTCGTCTCGCTCGCCAACAGCCAGGCACGTGCAACGGCGCTGGCCGCGGCTGTCGAGTCGGCGCGCAACGCCGCGCTCCTCGCCCGCTATCGCTACAGCACGGGCATCATCGACTTCCAGGCCGTCCTCGATACCGAGCGCACCGTTCTAACAATCGAGGAGAGTCTCAATGTGACGCAGGCCGAGAACACCGTCGCCGCCGTCCAGCTATACAAGGCGTTGGGTGGCGGCTGGTCTCCGGCCGAAGCGCTTGCCGGACCCAATATGCAGGGCACATCATCATGAGTCATCCATCGTTCTCAGCGAGCAGCGACATCACTGCGATTCTCGGAACTGGCGGCGCGAGTACCCGCTTCCGGTGGTCCCTGCGCTGGATCGGCGTTCCAGTCGTGATCCTTGTGGGAGTCGTCGCCTACTTGTTCCTGCGTTCGGGCGACCATGGCCAATCGCCGCTTTACGAGACCGAAACCGTGGCGCGCGGCAATCTCGTGGTGACCGTGTCCGCCACCGGCACCCTGGAGCCCACCAATCAGGTCGATGTCGGCAGCGAGCTCTCGGGGCTCATCGAAGTGGTCTTGGCGGAGGAAAACGACCGCGTGACCCAGGGGCAGGTGCTGGCGCGCCTCGACATCTCGAAACTCACGGACGAGATCACCAAGTCGGAGGCGGCACTGGCTTCCGCCGAGGCCAAGGTGGTGCAAACCACTGCCACCACCAAGGAGGCACGGGCCAACCTTGCGCGCCTGCGCGCCGTGTCGCGGTTGTCGGGCGGGAAGGTGCCGTCGAAGGCGGAAATGGAGACCGCCGAGGCAACCCTGGCACGGGCAGCTGCAGATGTGGCCAGCGCCCGCGCTGCCGTTTCCGAAGCCCGCGCCGTGCTGAGCTCGAACCAGACCAATCTCGCGAAAGCCTCGATCCGCTCGCCGATCAATGGGGTAGTCCTGAGTCGGAAGATCGAGCCGGGCCAGACCGTCGCTGCAGCCATGACGACCCCGGTGCTGTTCACGCTGGCGGAGGACCTATCGCAGATGAAGCTTCAGGTGAAGGTTGACGAAGCCGACGTCGGCCAGGTGGAAGACGGGCAATCCGCAACCTTCACCGTGGATGCGTACCCGACGCGGAAGTTCCCGGCCCGGATCGTCCGTGTCGGATTCGGTTCGCAGACAACTGACAACGTAGTCACGTACAAGACGATCCTCACCGTCAACAACGATGACGTCAGTCTGCGACCGGGCATGACGGCCACCGCAGAAATCACCACGGCACAGCGAGAGAACGTGCTGCTCGTGCCCAATGCCGCACTGCGGTTCACGCCGACGCTAAACAACGAGAGCAGCCACAAATCCGGCGGTGGCATCGTCGGCAGTCTGTTGCCGCACCCACCGGAACCACAAGCGAGAAGACCCGCTGCTTCTCCGGCGAAGAGCGGCGGGCAGCGGGTATGGATCGTACGCAAAGGGGAGGCCGCTGCCGTCGATGTCACCGTGGGCGTCACCGACGGGCGCTTCACCGAGGTCATAGGCGGAGGCCTTGAGCCCGGCATGCAGGTGATCACCGATGTGCTCGTCTCATCCAAATGACTGATGTCCGACCCACCACAAGAGCCGCCCCGTTGATCGAATTGAGCGGAATTGTGAAGACCTACGGCTACGGCGAGTCGACGTTCCAAGCACTACGCGGCGTGGACGTGCGGGTCGACGAGGGCGAGTTCGTTGCCATCATGGGCCCCAGCGGTTCGGGCAAGTCGACGGTGATGAATATCCTGGGCTGCTTGGATGTACCGACCTCGGGTGCCTACCGGTTCCGCGGCGTACACGTCGAAATGCTCTCGCGTGATCAGCGCGCCTTGCTGCGCCGCCACTATCTCGGCTTCGTGTTCCAGGGCTTCAATCTGCTCGCGCGCACGTCAGCCATCGAGAACGTCGAGCTGCCGCTGCTCTATCGTGGCGAAGCGGCGGCCACACGTCATGCGGCAGCGCGCGTGGCACTGGCATCCGTGGGCCTGCATGGATGGGAGGGTCACTCCGCTGTGGAGCTCTCGGGCGGCCAGCAGCAGCGGGTTGCGATCGCGCGCGCCATCGTCACCAAGCCGACCCTTCTGCTTGCCGACGAGCCCACCGGAAATCTCGACACCCAACGCAGCCGTGAGATCATGGAGTTGCTGACGGTCCTCAATCGTGACCAGGGCATCAGCGTCGTGATGGTGACCCACGACCCTGACATGGCGGCGTTCGCCAGCCGCATCGTCCACTTCGTCGATGGCTGCATCCAACGCGTCGAGCACAAGCGGGAGGTTCGGTGATGCTCTGGAGTATCGTCGTGCTGGCGGTGCGGGCGATCCGCCGCAACCTGATGCGCGCCTTCCTCACCGTCCTGGGTATCGTCATCGGCGTCTCCGCCGTCGTCAGCATGGTGACGCTCGGTAACGGGGCCACCCGCGCCGTATCGGATCAGATCTCCAGCCTGGGAAGCAACCTCCTGATGGTCAGCCCGGGGCAACGGCTAGGCCCGGGGCGAGACACGGCTGGCGCGCCGGCCTTCAAGGTGGCCGACGCGACAGCCATCGAGGCCCAAATCAGTGGTCTCAAGGCCGTCGCACCTAGCGTGAGCACCAGCGTGACCGCGGTGCACATGGCGAAGAATTGGTCCACCAGTGTGATCGGCACCACCGCCGCATACGTCCAGATCGGCAACTGGAGGCTCGCCGACGGCCGTATCTTCAACGAGGCCGAGGAGAAGGCCGGCAAGGCGGTGTGCGTGATCGGCGACACCGTGCGGCGGGAGCTCTATGGCAGACAGAACCCCGTCGGCGGCGAGTTGCGCATCAAGCAGTTTTCCTGCGCGATCGTCGGGCTGCTGCAGGCGAAGGGGCAGTCGTCAATGGGGATGGACCAGGACAACACGGTGATCATGCCGGTGCGTACGGTGCACCGCAGGCTGACCGGCAACCAGGACGTCGGCACGCTGTTGGTCTCGCTGAAGGACGGGGAGTCGAGCAACAAGGTCAAGACCCAGATCGAGCGGCTGATGCGCGAGCGCCGCAGAATCGCCGACAACGAAGATGACAATTTCAACGTGCTCGATACGAGGCAGATCGCGGAGGCGCTCTCCGGCACGACCCGTATCATGACGATGCTGTTGGGAGCAGTGGCCGCCGTGAGTTTGCTGGTCGGCGGAATCGGCATCATGAACATCATGCTGGTATCTGTAACCGAGCGCACGCGGGAGATCGGCATCCGCCTCGCCATTGGGGCGCTCGAGCGGGAAGTGTTGTTGCAGTTTCTCGTCGAGGCCGTCGTGCTCTCCGCGTTCGGCGGTCTCGTCGGCATTGTTCTGGCCACGCTTGCATCCGTGGGACTCGCCCGCGTGATCCAAGTTCCCTATCTCTTCAACCCGCAAATCAACCTGGTCGCATTCCTGTTTTCAGCCGCGATCGGCGTGATCTTTGGTTTCTTCCCGGCACGCCGCGCGGCACAACTCGATCCGATCGAGGCGTTGCGGCACGAGTAGCGGGTCTCGTTCTTCAGTGTCGGTCTGAAGCCGTGCAGCCTGACTTCGTCCACTGGTCGTTAGCCGTGGCCCCGGTCGGCGCCAAGGTCACCACGCGCACGTTGCCCGGGCTGGTGCCGTCGTGGATGTCCAGATCGTCGGCGATCAACACCGCCTGTCCGGAGGCCATTAAGGCCACGTGGTTGCACGATGCCGTCATGGTGCTGGCGCAGCTCAGGGTTTCTAGCGCGGCGCCCCCATTACTGTACAGCGTTGTTGCCGTCGCCGACCACTGTGCGCCGGCCACGTCCGCGCGCGTCTCGATGCGGTACCAAGTATCGGCCGTAAGCTGAACCGTGCCGGTGGCGCAGTGTGGAGGCGTGCTGTGCCGTCGCTTTTCACGCACCGCAGCGCCGCACGCGCTGGTGCCACCCGGGCTGGCTGATGCGGAGCGCGCGCAAGAACGCCGGCATGGACGGGCAGGATCTGGATTGAGCGCCCGGCCCTTGCACCTGCCTGATCGTTATCGTATAAAAATCGTATGTCGAAGCAGGCGATATCGGTAACGCTCGCGGCCGACAATCTGTTGTGGGTCCGAGGGCAGGCGCATGCGCGCGGCGCGGGCAGCGTCAGCTCGGTGATCGATCGGCTGATCTCCGCGGCGCGGGCCGGCGGGCACGTCCACGACGACAGCATTCGCTCGGTGAAGGGCACCGTGCACATTGCCGAGACCGACCCCGCCCTGCACGGTGCCGACGCGGCGATTGGTGCGCTGTTCCCCGGTGCGCTGGTCTCTGAGGCATCGGCCCGATACCGGCGCAGCGCCAAGTCGTCCCCACGGTCGAAACCGTCCGGACGCAAGCGGTGATGCTGAAAGCCGCGGTCGCCGATACCCACGCCCTCATCTTTCACGCGAGCGGCAGCCGCCACCTCGGTCGGCGGGCGGCCGCCGTCTTCGCGGCGGCGGAGCAACGCGCGGCCGTGGTGTACATCCCGGTCGCCGTGATGTGGGAATGCGCGCTGCTCGCCCGCGTCGGCCGGGTTGATTTTCAACGCTCAGTGCGGACGTTTTTCGATGACCTCTTCAGCAACCCGGCGTATCAGCCGATCGACTTGACCCCCGAGCAGGTGTGCCTCGCGGATGAGCGGCGCCCGAACAATGACCCGTTCGACGCACTCATCTGCGCGGCAGCGCATCAGCTCGACCTGCCCCTGCTGACTCGAGACGAAGCGATCCACGAGTCGAGGCTGGTTCGGGTTGTCTGGTAGCCTGTTGGCGACGCGCCCCCGCGACGATCGTATGTCGGTCAACCTTTCTTGCGTCGCAGCTCCGCAGGTGTAGCAACGGCCGCGGCACTGGCGAGATCCGCGATCTCGTCGGGCCGATAGCCCAATTCCCCGAGGATCTCCTCGGTGTGCTGCCCGTGCAGCGGCGGGCTGAGTCGTACGCTACCGGGCGTGCCGTGGAAGTGAATCGGTACGCCGGTGACGCGGATGGGTCCGAGCTTGCGGTGCTCCGTGGTCACGATCATCCGATTGTGGAGGATCTGCGGGTCCTCGACCGCTTCGGGAATTTCGTTGACGGGCGCCGTCAACACGTCCGCCGCGATCAGCCGCTCGACTAACTCGGCGCAGGTAAAGTCCTGGCAGCGCGCCTCGATCAGGCGGTCGAGTTCGTCCTGATTGCGCAGCCGGCTGTCGATGTCGTGGAAGCGCGGCTCATCGGCCCACGCGACGTCCAGCGCGCCGCAGAGGTTGCGAAAGAACTTCTCGGAGGGGCAGGTGATCACCGCCCGCTTGCCGTCCTTGCAGGTGTAAATCCCCGAGGGCGCGAAGTATTGGCTGCGGTTGCCGGTTCGTGGCGTGACTTCGCCGGTGAGCAGATACGGCGCCAGGCCGGTGCACTGCGCGTGCATGAGCGCGTCGAGCAGCGAGACGTCGATGCGTTGGCCCGCGCCCGTTTGCGCGCGTGCGTGCAAGGCCGTCAGCGCCGCGGTACTCACCAGCAGTGAGGTCATCACATCCACCACCGGGATGCCCATCCGCACCGGCGCGCCGTCCGGCTGGCCGTTCAGGACCAGCACCCCGGCGTAGCCCTGGGCCAAGAAATCAATCCCGGGGCGGCCGGCGTAGGGTCCATCGGCTCCGAATGCCGTCACGCCGATCCAGATGATGTCGGGGCGATGCCGGCACACCTGCTCGTAGCTGCTCCCGAGCTTGGACAGCGCGGGCTCGCGGACGTTGGTAATCAGCACGTCGGTGGTCTTCAGCAGTCGGGCGAAGACTTCCTGCGCCCCTGGCCGGCGCAGATCGAGAACCAGGTCGCGCTTGTTGCGGTTGAGGCTGAGGAACGGCGAGTGCTCGCCCTGGCGCTCGGGCCCGAGGTTGCGGCTGTCATCGCCGATGAACGACTCGACCTTGATGACATCGGCCCCGAGATCCCCGAGCAGCGTCGCCCCGTACGGCCCCGCCAGCATGGTAGCCATGTCGAGGACGCGAATGCCGGCGAGGGGGCCGGGGGAGGAGTGCGGCTGCGGGCTCATGCCAGGCAGCCGGAATAGTGTCCCCTCTCCCCCTTGGGGGAGAGGGTCAGGGTGAGGGGGTCGGTCGCGCTTGCCGAAGCCCTCACCCCAACCCTCTCCCAGAGGGAGAGGGAGATCCGGCGGCAGCACGCGAATCCCGTCTTGCAGCGAATCCGCGACTTGCAATCCGACATCCGCAATTTCACGGAATCACTCCCTGTTCCTTGAACTCCCCGACTTGCTCCCACGAGTAGCCGAGCGTCTCGGTGAGAATCAGCTCCGTGTGCTGGCCCAATTCCGGGCCCAGGCCCCAGACGGAGCCGGGGGTCTTGCTGAGCCCGATCGGGAGGCCGCGGATCTTCACCTGGCGCTGCACTTCTTCGCAGTACGTCTCCAGGAAGTAATCGTTGGCCCACGCCTGTGGGTCCTCGGCGAGATCGGCGAGGTTGTTGATGGGGCTGGCGACGATGCCGAGCGATCGCCAGCGCTCCATCCATTCGCCGGCGCTCCGACGCTTGATGGCTTTGTCGAGGCGCGTGACAAGGGCCTTGGCGTTGCGGCGGCGCTTCTGCACGCTGTCGAAGCGCGCCTCGCTGGCGAGGCCGGCGTCATCTAGACTCTGGCAGAGGCGGGACCAGTTCTCGTCGGTGTTGGCCAAGCAGAGGAAGACCCACTTGTCTTTCGCCGGGTAGCGGTTCCGCAGCGGATTTTCGGTCGCCTTGCGGGGCTGCTGCTTGGAGTACTGTTCGCTGCCCGTCGCGAGATACGCTTGCAGCGTCGGCGCAGTGAGGAACAACTGCGCGCCGTAGAGCGAGGCGTCGAGCATCTGGCCTTTGCCGGTGCGGTTGCGATGATACAGCGCCAGCATGATGCCGAGCGCGGACATCAGGCCGCCGTAGGCATCGCCCGAGCCCATGCCGAGATAGATCGGCGGCTGCGCCGGCTCGCCGAGACGCGCCATCAAACCGGTGAGCGCCTGCACGGTCATGTCGAACGACGGCTTGTTCACCGCGCCGAAGCGGCCGTAGCCGGTGTTGGTGGCGTACACCAGACGCGGGTTGATCGCGCTGAGCTTGTCGTAGCCGAGCTGCCAGCTCTCCAGCAGCTCGACGCCCATGTTGGAGAGAAACACGTCGGACTTCTCGACTAGGCGGTACATGATCTCGCGGCCCGCCGGCTTCTTGAGATCGAGCGCGATGCTCTTCTTGTTCCGATTGATCACTAGGAAGTACTGATTCCAGTCGCCGACGGGCAGCGCCTTGATGCTGCGCACGCCGCGGCCCTGATCGCCGCCCTGGGGGCGCTAGCCCTAGCTCTCCTCGTCGCCGACTTCGTCGTGATGCTGCGCCGCCACCGGCCCCTGAAACCAGACCGTCAGGTCGATGACTCGGATGCCTTCAAGTGCGGCTGCCACGCGCGTACCTCTCCGTCCGTTGGCTTAGACAATGACTCCGCCCGCGGCCAGCTCGCCGATGCGGTCTTCCGAGTACCCCAGTAGCTCGTGCAGGATCTCGGCCGAGTGCTGGCCGAGGCAGGGCGCGGTGCGGCTGAGCCGGCCTGGGGTCTCGCTCATGAAGATCGGGAAGCCGAGGGTCTTGATGCGGCCGACACCGGGGCGGTCGAGTTCGAGGATGTAACGGTTGCGCAACGCCTGCGGATCGTTGGCCGGATAGTCGAACTCCTCGATCACGTCGGCCGATAGCTGGCGTTGGGTCAGCTCGCGTTTCCAGTGCTCGGCGGGTTGCTGGCGAAACTTGTCTTCGAGCACCCGGATGAGTTCCAGGCGGTTTTCGCCGCAGCGTTTCTCGTGGCTATTGAAGCGCGGATCGTTTTGATCCAAGCCCATCATGGCAGAGAAGCCGGGCCACCACCGATCCGTGTCGGGCATGGTGACGCACACCCAGCGGCCATCCTGCGACGGGTACAGGATGCCGCTCATTGGGTTGCCGGCATCCATCCGCGCGACAGGGTGCAGGAAGCGCTCGCCGCCCATCGCCAGGAACGCTTGCACGTCGAGGCTGGCGCCGTAGATGTTGCCGGCGAACAGCGAGACGTCCACCTCCTGCCCTTCGCCGGTGGCTTGGCGATGGTGCAGGGCCAGCGAAACGCCGAAGGCGATCATCACGGCAGTGTACATCTGGCCGGCACCCGCGTAGACGGGCGGCTGGCCGGGCTGCGGCATGATGGGCATCATCCCCGTGCGCGCGGCGGCCAACTCATCGAGCGCCGGTAGATCGCGGTCCGGGCCTTTGGGTCCGAAGCCCGAGGCATGGGCGAAGATGATGTCAGGCTTTAGTGCGCAGAGACTGGCGTAGTCGAGTTGTCGCTGCTCGATACGGACCCGCGGCCAGTCGGTGACGAACACGTCGGCCTTGCGAATCAGCTCGCGCAGAATCGCACGTCCGGCATCGTCGTCGAGATTGAGAGCAAGGCCGAGCTTGTTGCGCTGCGCGAGTTCGGCCTGGTAGTCCCACGGCACCGACGGGTCGTTGGGCTGCCGTCCGTGGGCGTCCGGCAGGTTTTCGATTTTGATGACCGTCGCGCCGAAGTCGGCGAGCAGCGCCGTCCCGATCGACGACCAGAACTCCGTCGTCAGATCGAGGACGACCACGTTGTCGAGCGCCTTGCTCATGATGGAGAACTCTCACCACAGAGGGCGCAGAGGCACGCAGAGGTTTTCTGACAAAGGCTCCTGGGTGTTCATCCGCATCTCTGCGTCCCTCAGCGTCCTCGGCGGTGAGTCCGGCTTGTTACTTCGACCATTCCCGAATCACATCCGGTGTCTTGTCGACGAACTCCTGCTCATTCGGCAACGGCTTGCCGAGCCATTTCCGATAGAACGTATCCAAATCCGGCAGGAACTCGAAGTCGGGCGGCGTGCCACGCGGCACCGACTCGACTTCGAGCTGGGTACCGCAACCGGGGCAGTAGTATTCGCGGATCTGGACCCACGACGGATCGGGCTGTTGGCTGCCGCGATAGACCTCGGCGAGCGCCTCGGCGGAGTCGCGGACGTGGATCAGGGCATACAGCTTCCAGTTCACCCGGTAGTCGCCGAACTCGTGCCCGCAGCGGCACTTCACGACGCGGTCGGCGCCCTTCTGCACGATAAACAGCGCCGGGGTCAGCGGCAGCAGGATGCGCTCCGGCCACGGCACGCGGCGCTGCAGGATATCGACCCACTGCTCGAATCGCCCGGTGTCCTTGGCCTCCTTCATGATCTCTTGCACCCGAGGCCATGGCAGTTTCCCGTCTACCAGCTGCTCTATCTCGCGAACATCGTATTCAGGCATCGTCGGCTCCAACGGTTATGGTCTAGAAGGCGAAATCGTCAGGGAGATTCCAGAACGCCCGCAGTTCCTTGCCATAATCCGGCGACAACTCCATCGAGCCGCGCCACATGTCGAGCACCGCGGCGTCCATGTTCTCCTTGGCGAGAATTCGCTCGCGCTCCTGCTGCCACCACTGGCGGAACGGAACGCCGCGCGTCTTGCGGGCCTGGCGGATCTCGTCGCGCTTGCGGGCGGTGGCGGCTTCGTCAACGGTCCACTCTTTCGTCTTCTCGTCACGCTGGGCCACCACGCCGTGCACGCCGGCGGCTACCCAGTCGCGCGTCCAGCCGGCGTCGAGGTCGGCCTTCACGCGCGCCGGATCACGTTCGATCGGATCGCCCTGGGCTTGGGCGCCGGAGATCGGGTGAATGATGAGGTCGTACTCGTGCAGCTGGTGCGGCGTGACGAACGGCGCTACCGCGTTGGTCTCCATAATCTCGGCCTTGACGTTCTGGGCGAGATTCGGATGCACCGGGTCGCCGCGCTCGTGCACCAGCGGTTTGTGCTGCTCGATGAGCGCCTTCATGTTCGTGCCGCTGGCGTAGCTGGCACGGTCCGGCCACGTGGGATACGCGCCGAACATGCCGTGATTTGCGGTGATCTTACTGCGCATGCCGGCGCAGCCGCACTGGTACTCCACCCCCGACGTGTTCTTGACCATCCACACGGCGGTGTGGCCCAAGCCGCCGCGGAACTTTCCGTAGCCGCCGGAGTCGGGCTCGATGTTCCGGCCGATGAACAGGATGGGGTAGTAGAGCTCCGTGACCTCGGCGTTTCCGAAATCGGCGTTGGGGGTGTAGATGCACCACGCGCTGTTTTCGCCATCGGCCATGCCGCGAGAGGGGCTGCCGTTGCTGGCTTGTTCGAGCGTGAGTCCGGCCACGAACATCCCGGACTGGTTGATCCCGGAGAACTCGGCGGTGAGCGTGGTGGCCGCACCGGCCGCCACCTCTTCGATGAACCCGCGGCTGAAATAGAGCCGGCCGAAGGTTTCGTAGAACGAGCTGAGCCACATCACCGCCGGTGCCCACGAGACGCCGGAGGAGGCGTAGTAGTTGACCGGGAACGGGTTGGCCCACGAGCCAGCCGGCGGCATCTCGAAATCCCACGTCGCCACCGGGCCCCAGTTGAACATGTCGAAGCCGACCATGTGCGAGTAGCCGTTCAGCATCGCGGACGGGATCGCGCTCGGGTGGATGTTCTCGCCGAACGGCACCCAGCGGCTGGCACCGCGCATCGACACGTGCAGCTTGGCGTCGGCATCGATGTGGACTTCCAGCGGCAGGTTAAACAGGCAGTCGATGTTCTGGTGCGGCAGAATCACGCGCTTGCCCTTCATCGCCAGGTCCTTGAAGTTGGACTTGCGAATGCGGCCGGGCACGGCCTGGGTCTTGACGCGGGCGGCAGCGTAGCGGCGGCTGTCCTCGATGTACTCGCGGCACACGTCCTGGAAGTAATCGAGCCCGTACTTCTCGATCAGCCGCAGCACGCGGTCACGGATAGTGATACAGCCCGCCAGCCGGCCGCGCGCGTCGCCCATCACCCAGTCGGGCACGCGCGTGCGCGAGCGGATGCGCATCTCGTACCACGGGTAGTAGCGGTCATCCTCCCCGACCCGCTCCATCGAGACCGGCACACCGTCGGAGAAGCAGTCGGGGTTGAGGAAGCCGATCGAGCCGGGCGTGACGTAGCCGCCGTCCATCACGTGGCTGACGGCGCTGGCCCAGGCCACCAGCTCGCCCTTGTAGAAGATCGGGATCGCGCCGTCGAAGTCGACCGAGTGAATGCCGCCGTAATGCGGGTCGTTGTTCTCGAAGACGTCGCCGGGCTTGATGCCAGGATACGTCTCGTAGTCCATTTCGATCAGCTGGCGGATGAAGATTGACAGCACGCCGGGGTGGGCGGTGATGCCCTTCGAGGCGCACACCGCTTCGCCGGTGGGCACGTGCAGCGCCCACAACGCGTCACCGCCCTCGGCGGCGACCGGCGACGCCGACACTTTGCAGCCGACTTCCCAGGCTGCGTCCATGGTGTTGAGCAGGATGTGCCACACCGCCTCGTAGGTGCCCGGGTCCGCCTGTTTGCGCGGCAGCGTCTGCAGGCCGAAGAGGCAGCCGGTTTCCTGCAACCGGCGCTCGTTCTCGGCCAGTTGATCCTTGATGCGCCGAGCGGGTTGCTGCGCACGCGCGGTGCTCTTGGCGCTCATCGCTTCCTTCCTCCCTGCGTCAGCCAGTAAATGTTGTACTCGTCGATCTTCACGCGCCAGTCGGGCGGTACGAACAACGTGGTGTTCGGCGCCTCGATGACAGCGAGCCCGGCGACTTCGTTGCCCGGACGCAGGTCATCCATCTCGTAGATCCGCGCATCGTGCCACTGGCCCTTCTGGAAGACCGGACGAATCGCTTTCTGCGCCTTCTTCGACGGCTTCTTCCCTTCCAGGTCGTACTTGACGACCTTCGGCTTGAGGGTGTCGACCTGCGCCACGACGGCGACCTCGGTGGTGAGGTACGTCGGCATCGGCGGTTTGCCGGCGAGCGTAAACATCTTAGCGAAGACCTCCTCGAAACGCGCCACCAGTTGGTCAACGCGCTCCGGCGCGTCGAGCCGCGGCACCGGCGATTCCACTTCTACGTCTTCGAGCTGACCGTAGTAGCGGATGTAGGCGATCTGCCGGACGCTGATCAGGTTGCGGTCGAAGCCTTCGTTGAGCAGCTCTTTGAGCAACTCCTCTTCGAGTTCACGCCAGGCCCCGTCGATGATGCGGGCCGCCTGCATCTTGGCGTCAGCACTGGCCGCGGGCGGAATCACTGCCGACACGCTCTTGTGACGGCGATGCGCGTAGTCCATGCACGCGCCGCCCCAGGCCGAGAACGCCGCCGCGTGCGGCGCGGTGGCGACGCCCTTCCAGGGATACTCGGCGGCGTAACCACACAAGTGCATCGGGCCGGCGCCGCCGTAGCCCAGCAGGACGTAGTCGCGGATGTCGTAGCCGAGCATGAGCGAGCGCACGAGGTGCTCGCGCATCATGATGTTGATCAGGTTCACACATTGTTCGGCGGCGACGTACGGGTCCAGCCCCAGCGGGCCGGAGACCTTCTCCTTGAAGATCCGCAGCGACTTGTCCTTGTTCACCTTCACGCGGCCGCCGAGATAGTAATCGGGGTTGATGACGCCGAGCAGCATATCGCAATCGCCGATCGTCGGCGTCTCGTTGCCGGTTTCCTGGAACACGGGGCCGGGCGTGCCGCCGGCGCTGTCGGGGCCGAGCTTGATGCGGTTGGTGGTCGGGTCGATGCGGATGTAGGTGCCGGTGCCGGCGCCGATCGAGCGAATGTCGAGCATCGGCACGTTCACGTACATCTGCATGAAAGCGGGCTCGCGTTCCATCGGCAAGATGCCCGCGGTGATCGCGCCGGCATCGAAGCTGGTGCCGCCCATGTCCGAACAGACGATGTTCTCGATGCCGCGGTTCTGCCCGAGATAGTGGGCGCCCATCAAGCCGCCGACGGGTCCGGACATCATGGTCTCGAACAAGCGCGGGTAGCGGATGTTGGTCACGCCGCCGTAGCAGAGCACGGTCTTCAACGACCGGCTGTAGCCGTAGTCAGCGAGCTTCGATTCCACGGTCAGGAACTGTCGCCGCGCCGGCTGCGTGGCGTATGCCTGCACGACGGTGGCGTTGGCGCGGGAAATCTCGCGTTGCACCGGCGCCACTTGGCTGGAGACGGCGAGATAGACGTTGCGGCCGGCCTCTTTGATGATCTCCTCGGCGATTGCCTGCGCCCGCAGCTCGTGCGCCGGGTTAACGAAGGAGTAGAGGAAGACGATCGCCAGCGCCTCGATGCCCTCGTCGAGCAACTCGCGCACGCCCTGGCGCACCTCGTGCTCGTAGATCGGGATCACCGGCGCGCCGAACATGTCGATGCGTTCGGTGACGCCGCGGGTGAGCTTGCGCGGCACCAGCGGGGCCGCGTGCTTGCGGTACTGCATGTGGGTGATCTCGGACCAATCGAGGCCGATGAAGCTCTGCCGGCCGCGGCCTTGCACGATCAGGTCCTCGAAGCCGCGCGTCACCAGCAGCCCGGTTTTGAGCCCATCAAGGTTGATCAAGGTGTTGAGCATCGCCGTGCCGGTGTAGATGGCGGTCTCGACATTCGGACAGAATTCCCGGCCGTCTTTCGCCAGCGACTTCCCCCAGTACGTCAGGGCGTCGTCGAGCGATTCCATGTAGCCAATGCTCTCGTCGTAGCGGGTGGTCGGCGCCTTGCCGATGACAAAGCGCCCCTGCTCGTCGACGACGATCACGTCGGTCATGGTTCCGCCCGCATCGGACGCCACCAGATATCGGCTCATCGCAAACCTATGCCTCCCTCACACTCCGGCTCTCGGGTCCGCCACGAGAGTTCCTGCTGAGCTTGGGCGAGCCCGCCGTCGCGGTAGCGATAGGTGCCTCACGGGCCACTTCCAACCGGACAGCGGAACTGCCGAAACTAACGTTTGTTAAGCTACCCGCTCGGCAAAATCAAGCGCCATCCGGCGTCCCGTCAGGACTCCGGCGCGGTCGATCACGCCGAGCGATGCTCCTCAAGACCTGAAGCTCTCGGCGCCTGGCTTCGTGACGCCCGAAGCCAGCTTTGGCCTCGGCGAGCTCTGGGCCTTCGCGCTAGTACCCCAGGCATCAAGGAAGGCTTCGACGCTTCTCTCCGGCGCGCTTGTCCTGATCCATCCCGAGACAGAGGAAGTCTTCGTCGTCCTGCCACTCAATGATCCGCCGTAGCAACATGCCGGTGAGGGGGTAACCGAAGGGCACCGAGGCACCCGCCCCTGCGAAGATCGCAACGGCTCCACCTGCCTCAGCACGCAGCCGGCGAGCGGCAATCAGTTCCGGCGATAACCGCGACTTGGGCGCTTCAGACATCACCTGCCCCGTTAGTGCAACCCCGCATAAGCCACAGCGAACTGCGAAGTCAAACTGCGAAGGGACCGTCCACACTTCGCCGCAGTGATGGGCGAGCCGTTGGTGTTTGCACGCCCAGTGCAAGAACCATATGATTCACCCATGGGCGCAGCCGCCGGCAGTATTGACCATGCCCGCATTGACGGGCGCAAGGCGCGCCGGGCGGGCACGCGTGCCGCGGTCGTGGATGCCCTACTGGACTTACTCGAGGACGGCGAGCTGAGGCCGACCGGGCCGCGCATTGCCGCACGCGCCGGGGTGTCGCTGCGCTCGATCTTCCAGCACTTCACCGACATCGAGGCGTTGTTCGCTGCCGCCGCGGATCGGCAGACCGAGCGTATCCGTGCCCTCGCCAGCCCCGTCACGGGGCAGGGGCCACTGAGCCAGCGCCTCGCGGCCTTCGCCGCCCAACGCGCGCGGATCTTCGAGGCGATAACTCCGGTGCGGCGCGCGGCCCTGCTGATGGAACCCTTCTCGCCGGAAATAGCCCGGCGCTTGCGTCAGGCGCGCGCTGCCGCCAGACGCGAAATCGAGCGGGTGTTCGCACCCGAATTGAGCCCGCTGCCAGCCAGCGAGCAAAGCGAAGTACTTGCCGCCCTGGATGCCGCCAGCGGCTTCTCGACTTGGTACACGCTGCGCGCGCATCAGGATCTCGCCCCCGAGCCGGCGCTCCGGGTGATGACGCGCCTGCTCGCCAACCTCTTGTCGGAGGAACGATGATGGAGTACCTGCGCACGCCCGACGAACGCTTCGGCAATTTACCCGGCTATCCCTTCACACCGCATTACCTCGAGGCCGACGGCTTGCGCATTCACTACCTCGATGAGGGCCCAGGCGGCGCCGCCCCGGTACTGTTGCTGCACGGCGAACCCTCGTGGTCATACCTCTATCGCCGGATGATCCCCGTCATCGTCGCCGCCGGCCACCGCGTGGTGGCGCCGGACCTGGTTGGCTTCGGCCGTTCGGACAAACCCGTCCGGCGCGGGGACTACACCTATCAGCGCCACGTCGACTGGATGCGCGGCGTCGTCGAGCAACTTGATCTGCGCCGCATCACGCTCGTGTGTCAGGACTGGGGCGGCCTGATCGGCCTGCGGCTGGCCGCCGAGCATGAGCAGCGCTTCGCAGGCATCGTGGCGGCCAATACCTTTCTGCCCACGGGCGATGTCTCCCCCGGACCGGCTTTCTTGGCGTGGCGGCAGTATTCGCAGGAAACGCCCGAGTTCCATGTCGGCGGCATAGTGCGCGGGGGCTGCGTCAGTGACCTCGCCCCGGAAATCATCGCGGCCTACGATGCCCCGTTCCCCGATGATCGCTACAAAGCCGGCGCCCGCCAGTTCCCGACGCTGGTGCCGGCCACGCCCGATGACCCTGCAACTGAACCCAATCGTCGCGCTTGGGAGGTGCTGAGCCGCTGGCATAAGCCGTTCCTGACCGCGTTCAGCGACTCCGATCCGATCACTGCCGGAGCTGACGTGGCCCTGCGACAAGCGATCCCCGGCGCTGCCGGCCAACCGCATACTACCATCGCCGGCGCCGGCCACTTCCTGCAAGAGGATAAAGGCGAGGACTTCGCGCGCGTGATCGTCGCCTACCTGGCGGCCGCCTCCTAGCCCGCCTCGACGCGCATTGTCGGCTTCCCTATAATCCCGCACCGTGGCCAGAGCGGCGCTCGGCGTGCGGTGTCACAATGTGTTTGAACGATGAGCAGTGCGCGCAAGTGCCAGCCAGAACGAGGATTGAAACGTGAAGAGAGCAGCACCGGCTGAACAGATTCATCCCGTCGATCTCCGCAGCGCGGCCGAGGCGCGCTACCTCGCCTACGCGCTCAGCGTCATCACTTCGCGCGCGCTGCCGGATGTGCGCGACGGGCTCAAGCCGGTGCAGCGCCGGATCCTGTACGCGATGTACCAGAACCTGCGCCTCACCGCCGGCACCCGCCCGCGCAAGTCGGCGGCGGTGGTCGGTGAGGTGCTGGGGAAATATCATCCCCACGGCGACCTCGCTGCCTACGAGGCGATGGTGCGCATGGCGCAAGGCTTCGCCCTGCGCTACCCGCTGGTGCATGGCGAGGGCAATTTCGGTTCGCTCGACGGCGACAGCCCGGCGGCCATGCGCTACACCGAGGCCAAGCTGGCGCCGATCGCCGAAGAGCTGCTGCGCGACATTCGCCACGATACCGTCGATTTCCGCGAAAACTACGACGCCACGCTGCGCGAGCCGGTGGTGCTGCCGGCCGCCATCCCGAATCTGTTGGTCAACGGCAGCACCGGCATCGCCGTCGGCATGGCCACCAACATCCCGCCGCATAATCTCGGCGAAGTGGTCGAGGCGCTGATCGCGCTGATTCACCAACCCGACCTCGACAACAAGGAACTGTGCAAGTTCGTCAAGGGGCCGGACTTTCCCACCGGCGGCGAGCTGCTCAACTCGCGCAAAGAGCTGCGCGACATCTACGAGACCGGTCAAGGAGCCGTGCGGCTGCGGGGCCAGTACACCGAAGAGAGCGACAAACGCCGCCGCCGCCTGATCGTCACCTCGATACCCTACACCGTCAACAAGGCGCGTATCGTCGAGGAGATTGCCGAGCACATCGTGGCACGGCGCCTGCCGCAAGCGCTCGACGTGCGCGACGAATCCACCGGCGACATCCGCATCGTCGTCGAAATCAAGCCCGACGCCTCGGCCGAAGCGGTGATGGCGTACATTTACAAACACACCGACTTGCAGGCCAATTTCAACGTCAACTTGACGGCCTTGGTGCCGACCGCCACACCCGGTGTGGGCCAGCCGGCACGCCTGACACTGCGTGAACTGTGCCGCCACTTCCTCGACTTCCGCCTCGAGGTCGTTACCCGCAGACTGACCCACGAGTTACGCGAGCTGCAAGCTCGGCTGCACCTCCTGGCGGGCTTCCTCAAGCTGTTCGGCAACCTCGACCTGGCGATCAAGATCATTCGGCAGTCGGCCGCGCGCGCCGAGGCGGCGCAGAAGTTGCAGAAGGCATTTGGCCTCGATGAGGTCCAGGCCGAGGCGATCCTCGAGACCCGCCTGTATCAGCTGGCGCGTCTGGAGATCGAGAAGATCCGTGAGGAACAGCGCGAGAAGCAGAAGCGGGCTGACGAAATCGACAAGCTGCTGCGCAGCCCCAAGGCGCGCTGGCGACTGGTCGAGACCGAACTGAAGCAGGTCGCCGACACCTACGGCGATAAACGTCGTACCGTGCTGAGCGCGGCCGGCGAACTAGTGTACGACGCCGAGGCCTACGTCGTCCACGAGGATGCCACCGTGGTGGTGACGCGCGACGGCTGGATCAAGCGGGTGGGCGAGGTCAAGGACCCCGCCTCCACGCGCGTGCGCGAAGGCGATGTCGCCAGGTGGATCCTGCGCGGCAACACCCGCGACAGCCTGGTGCTGCTGTCAAGCCTCGGTACCGCGTTCGTCATGAAGGTCACCAACGTGCCCGCCACCACCGGTTACGGCGAGCCGGTGCAGTCGCTGCTCAACTTCAAGGATGGCGAGCGCGTGATCAGCGCCGCGCTGATCCCCGCCGCCGATGCTGAGACCAAAATGGCCGCACGCTGGCTGGTGGCCAGCGCTGGCGGCATGGGCTTCTTCTGCCAGCCCGATCTGGCGGAAACCACCAGGAGCGGCCGGCGCTTCGCGCGGGTAAAGGAGGGCGACGAGATCATCGTGGCAACACCCGCAGCCGGCGACGCGATTGCGGTTGCCACCGGCGACGGCAAGGTGCTGGTGTTCCCGGCCCAGGAGTTACCCGAACTCTCCGGCCCGGGGCGCGGTGTGATCATCATGCGCATCGACAAAGACGATCGCGTTGTCGGTGCCGTCTGCCATCGCCGGGCCGACAGGGTCGTCGCCGTTGGCGACGATGGTGGCGAGCGGGTGCTGTCGCTGCCGGAGATGGCCCACCGTGCGCAAAAAGGCCGTAAAGCCATCAAGCGGATGAAAGTGGTCGAACTGCGTCTCGAGGCGCGCTCGTCCAGCCGCGCGGCGCTTGCGCCCGGCGGTGCTCCGGTGCAACAGGACCTGTTCAAGAAATAGCCCGCCGGCTTTGAACGGCGGTTGAAACCGCTCAGCCGTGATGTCAAGACTCGAACGACAGCTCTACACTCACGCCTGGCGATACTGGATCAACCAGCTGCTGTTGCCGTTTAAGCTGGTGCTACCGCAGCCCCTGATCGCCAGGATTCCCGGCCTGACCACTAACCTGGACATCCGCGTGGGGGTGGTGCTCGCTGAGGTGCGCGGCACGCTGGTGGACATCGGCTGCGGCACCAACCGCCTGGTGCAGCGGTATCGGGCACAGGGCGGCGAGGGGCAAGGACTCGACGTCCATCCGTGGCCCGGGGTTGATCGGGTGGTCGCGGACACCCGCGCGCTGCCGTATCCGTCCGGTTCCGTCGACACCGTCACATTCGTCGCTTCTCTCAACCACATCCCCGACCGCGAAGCTGTGCTGCGCGAGGCTGTGCGAATCCTGCGGCCGGGCGGTCGAGTCGTGATTACTTATCTCACGCCGCTGGTCTCGCGCCTGTGGCATGCGTGGGCGTTCTGGGATGCCGACCAGCACGAACGGGGGATGGAGCCGGGTGAGAGGTTTGGCTTCACCGACGCCGAAATCGGCGCCATGTTGGAGCGGGCGGGCTTGCGGGTGTTGCGGCGCGCCGGTTTTTCTTGGCACCTGAACCACCTGTACGTATGCGAAAAGCCCGCGGCCTAGGCGCTTGCCCTGATCACGGAAACGTCGCAAGCTGCGCCTGCGATGGCGGCCACGTTGCAGATCACCATTGACGGCGCCGCGGCGGAGCCGCTGCGCTTTGCCGCCGCCGAACTGCAGCGCTACCTCGCGGCCATCACCGGATCCGCCGCCGAGGTGCGCTCGGCGCAGTTGTCTGGGCAGCTGCTGGTGTTGGGGCCGCTGCCGGAGCGGGTGCCGGAGCCGCCGGCAGACGCCGACGGCTTTGTCATCGAGCCGACCGCTGCCGGCGCCGTCATCTCCGGGGCATCGCCGCGGGCCGTGTTGCACGGTGTCTATGCGCTGCTCGAACAGCAGGGCTGCCGCTGGTCGCTCCACGGCCGCGCCCACGAGGTGGTGCCGCGTTTGCCCGCGCTGGCACCGATCCGTGCGGTGCGGGTGCAGCCGCGCTTCGAGGTTTGCGGCTACAGCGCGGACATCATGACGTGGCATTACGCCGATGCCGCACACTTGAGTGAACATCTCGAAGCCGACTGCGAGTTCATCGACTGGATGGGCAAGAGCGGCGCCAACGCCTACTTGCTCATCCGCCATCCTTTCGATTCGCAGCTGACCATCCCCGAGCTGGTGCCTGAGTTCAACCGTCGCGGCATCGCGGCCGAGTATGGCGGCCATGTCATCCCGCTGTTGCTGCCGCGCGAGTTGTTCGCCCGGCACCCGGAGTATTTCCCTTGTGCCGCCGGCGGCGCCCGCAGCGAGTTCGGCAACCTCTGCACCGCCAATGCGGGGGCGCTGCGCCTGGCCACCGAGAATGCCGTGCGCTACGTGCGCGAGTATCCGGAACTGAGCGTGCTGCACATTTGGGGGGCGGACTTGTGGGACGGCGGGTGGTGCCATTGCGCCGCCTGTGCCGGGGTGACGGTGCAAGACCAAAGCCTGCGCCTTTGCAACGCGGTGGCGACCGCGCTGGCGGAGCAGGGCGAAGCCCGGCCGGTGTGTTACTTGGCCTATCACGACACCATCGCGCCGGAGTTGCAGCTGCGGCCGGCCGAGAACGTCTACGTCGAGTTCGCCCCGCGCGAGCGCTGCTATGCGCATGCGCTCGACGACCCCTGCTGCGCCGCCAACCGGCGTTATCGCCGGGCGCTCGAAGGCTACGCCGAACGCTTCGACGGGCGGGTGCGCTTCTTCGAGTACTACGCTGACGCGATCCTATTCTGCGGCTGTGCGCTGCCGCTGGGCGAAGTCATCGCGGCCGATCTCGACTACTACCATCGCCTGGGCATTCGCCAGATCACCAACTTACAGTTCGGTGCTTTCAGCTTGTGGGCCTATCCCCTCAACTTCCTCGCTTACGCCGCGGCCGCCCGCAGCCGGCGTTGCGACCTGGCGCAGGTGCGCGAGCAATACGCCGAGGGTTTTTCTCGCCAGCGCGATCTGGCAGCGGCGGCGCTGCGGGAGTTGGAGACCATCATGGGCCCCGTCGTCACCTATGGTGACATTCGCCGGCCACCGTTGCGGCCGCGGGCGGCGGCGGCACTGCGGCCGCGGCTCGAGTCGGCAATCCAACGCCTGGGGCGACTCGCAGAGGCCCTCGCGCCGGCGCTCGAGCCGGGCGGCGAGCTGGTGGCCTTGCAGGCCCAGCTGCGCTACAACGCCGCGGTGCTCGCCGGCGTCGGTGAGCAGCTCGCCGGCCGCGACCCCCGGCACGCCTATGAGCGCGCGCTGGCGATCATGGAAAACGTCGAGCGCCGCTTCAAGGGCTTGTGGGGAGCGGAGAACCTGCCGGTCATTCATGCCTACCATGATGCCGCGATAGCGGAGGCGCGGGGATGAAGAGCCGAGTGCGCGTGGCGCTGGTCCTCTTGCTGATTCTGCTGGTGGCGGGCCTCTTCGGCCGCCCGTTGTTGATTGGTCCGCCAGGCGACGCATCGCGCTACTTGTTGCTCGAGGTTGGCGGGGCGTACGCCGAGGCGGCGCCGGCGGGGCTGCTCGGCCGCGTCTTTCGCCGCCGCGAGCACACGCTTTTGGAGCTGCTGGCCACACTCAAGAGTGCGGCCAAGGACGATCGCATCCGCGGCCTGGTCGTGCGCGTCACCAAGTTGCAGATCGGCTGGGCCAAAGCCCAAGACATCCGCGCTGCCCTCGGCGACTTCAAGGCCGGCGGCAAGCCGGTGATCGCCTATCTCGAGCACGAGGCCGGCGCCGGCAATCTCGAATACTACGTCGCCAGTGCCGCCACCGAGGTGTATCTGCCGCCCAACGCCAGTGCGCCGTTGACCGGGCTGTTGTCGCAGTTCTTCTTTTTCGGCGGCGTCTGGGAGAAGCTCGACATCGAAATGAACGTCGAGAAGATCCGCGAGTACAAGACCGCGGGTGACATGCTGGCCAACAAGTCTATGACCGCGGCTCACCGCGAGATGGCCGACTCGTTGCTCGACAGCATCAATCAGCAGTTCATCGCCGGAATCGCGGCGGCGCGCGGCTTGGACGAGGCGGCGGTGCAGGCGGTGGTGAACCAGTGCCCGATCGAGCCCGCGGCGTTCGCCGCCACCCGCCTCAGCGATGGGGTGAAGTTCCTCGACGAAATCCGCCATGACTTGGTGGGGGCGGCGGGAAAGTTCCTCACCGCCCAGGAGTATCGGCCGGCCGGCCGTTCGGCGCCGGGCTTCGATTGGCGGCCGAAACTGGCTGTGATCTACGCGGTCGGGCCGATCCACACCGGCGCGGCGGGCGGCGGGGTGGCGGATGATTCGGTTGGCGCCGATACGCTGGCGGAGGCGTTCGAGCAGGCGAGCAGCGACAGTGATATCGGGGCGATCGTATTTCGCATCGACAGCCCGGGCGGCTCGGCGCTGGCGTCGGACTTGATCTGGCGCGCCGCCCAGCGGGCCAAGGCCAAGAAGCCGGTGATGGTGTCGATGTCGGATGTGGCCGGCTCCGGGGGCTACTATATCGCCGCCGCCGGCACGCGGATCGTGGCGCAGCCGGGCTCGCTGACGGGCTCGATCGGCGTGGTGTTGGCCAAGCCCAACATTCGCGGCTTCCTCGGCAAGCTCGGCATCACCACTGAGACGTTGACGCGCGGCCGCTTTGCCCGGCTCGATGACATGACCAGCAGTGCTAGCCCCGAGGAGCGGGCCAAGGTCGTGGCTGCTATGGAGCATATCTACGACGTATTTCTCGCTCGGGTGAGCGAGGGGCGTCTGCTGACGCGCGAGCGGGTCAACGAGCTCGGACGCGGGCGGGTGTGGACTGGGAGCCAGGCCAAGGACAACGGCCTGATTGACGAACTCGGGGGTTTCATGCGCGCGATCGAGTTGGCCAAGGAGGCCGCCGGCATCGCGCCGGCGCAGGAAGTTCGGTTGCAGTTCTACCCGCGGCCCAAGAACACGATCGCGCGGCTGGCCGGCTACCTCGAGGCCCGCGCCGCGCTGCCGATGCCGCCGGCGTGGCAACGAGTGGCGGCGGTGCTGCTACCTCTGAGTTTTCCCGACGAAGCAATCCTGGCGTTGATGGCGGAAGTGGTAGAGATTCGCTGAGCACTACGGGATCAGCAGCACCTTGCCGACGCTGCGGCGCGAGGCGATTTCGTCCAGCGCCGCCGCCGCTTCGCTCAAGGGGAAGGTGGCGGAGATCACCGGACGAATCGCCCCGCGCCGGTAGAGCTCGAACAGGGCGTGCAGCGCCTGCGAGACCAGCTCGGGAACCTGGCGCTGGAAGCCCCCGAGCCCCATGCCGGCCACGGTGATGTTCTTCAACAGCACGCGGTTCGCCTCGATGGTGGGGATCTTGCCGGAGGCGAAGCCAATCACCAACAAGCGGCCGCCGAAGGCGATGCACTTGGTGGAGAGGTCGAAGACTTGGCCGCCGACGGGGTCGTAGATCACGTCGGCACCGCGGCCGCCGGTGGCTTCCTTGACACGCTCAACCCAGTCGGCGCTGTTGTAGTCGAAGGCCGCTTCGGCACCGTGCTCCCGTGCGATCGCGCACTTGCGTTGCGAGCCGGCGGTGGCGAGCACGCGCGCCCCCAGCGCCCGGCCGACTTGCACGGCGGTGAGCCCGACGCCGCCCGCGGCGGCGTGGACGAGCAGGGTATCACCCGGGCGCAGGTGGGCCCGATGTACCAGCGCCAAGTACGAGGTCAGGTAGACAATGCCGAAGCCGGCGCCGTGCTCGAACGGCATCGCCGCCGGCATACTCACTACGCCGGCCGCAGGAGCAAGGGCGACGCTGGCGTAGCCGCCCCAGTCGAGTAAGGCGAAGACGCGCTCGCCGGGCTGGACCGAATCAACCCCCGGGCCGGTGCCACGCACCACGCCGGCAACCTCGCCGCCAGGGGCAAAGGGCAGCGGCGGGCGTACCTGGTACTTACCCGCGACCATGAGCAGGTCGAAGAAGTTGCAGCTGCTGGCGCGGACATCGATCATCACCTGCCCCGGTCCCGGCTGCGGGTCCGGCAACTCCACCAGGCGCAAGCCCTTGGCCTCGCCCCATTCCGATACGACCATCGCGCGCATGTCCGGCTCCTCGATCCTCGGCTACGGGCCCCGTTGTAAGCGCGGGCGTAGGTGATGGCAAGCCGCGACTTGATGTAGGTTTTCACCGCCGCGCGCATCGACAACCGCTTGGCTGGCGCCGGGCCTGATGGTTCGCTTCCCGAACACGCTACGGACGCGCTGGCGGAGGTCCGGCCCAGTGTCCGGCTCTTGGTGCTGTGAAAGCTGGCTCCAGCACGCCACCGGCTATCGCCGGCCGGGTGCGCGACAAATTTGTGGGTTACGTGGTTCGGTGTTATGGCCGTCATTCCCGCGAAAGCGGGAATCCAGTTTGGCGTTTGGCGCTATGGACAAGCAGTTCTGCGTTTACATCCTGGCCAGCAAACGGAACGGCACGCTGTACCTTGGGGTGACCTCACAGCTGGCAACGCGGGTGTGGCAGCATAAGAGCAAGGTAGTGGAGGGTTTTTCGGCCAAGTACGGCGTTGACAAGCTGGTCTACTACGAAGCGCACGGCTGCGCAGAGACCGCAATCGTGCGGGAGA
>JACQVA010000236.1 GCA_016210005.1 Deltaproteobacteria bacterium
ACCCCGCCACGGCGCCGACCGAAGGTCTCCTCTCCGGCTGGACCTTTCTCAGCGACGCCGATGCCCGCGCTGCCAGTGCAGGCAAACTCGCCTCCGCCGGCACCCAATTCATTCATCGCCCCGGTGTCGAAATACCCGGCGGCCGAGCCATTGCTGAAACTTTGGAAAACCTCTTCCGCCTCAAACATGAACTCTTGCCTCAATTAAAGAACATCCCCTACGTCCAGGAAGACACCCCCATCGTGTGCGCCTGGTATCCGGAGGCGCGGAGCGTGCTCCTCTGGGACTTGAGCGGGAGAGAGCAGGCTGTCACAGTTCGACGAGGCGATACTTCCTACAACGTATCTGTTGCACCGCTCGACGCGGGCTTGGTGGAAGGTATCTGATCCAACAAAATTCTGGTTGGCCTATTGTCCCGGTTCAGCGGAAAATGGACAATGACCGGTTTTTGTTAATGAGTACGGTCGGGTTCTGATTCCATTTTCAAGATGCGTTTTTTTGAGGCATAGCAGGTCTATCATCCGATGAGGTTTTTCATCGGGGCGTGACCCCGAGAGCAGGCCACGCCCTGTCATCGTCTGATGAGCCTGACCGGGCTATCCCTTGGCTGGTTGCTCGCCAGCAGAGCCAGCCTCCGTTTCACCCGGTGATGTTAGTGTGCCACTGCCTGCATCAAGGCGCAAGTGGGTTCTGCCTTCACCTCCTTCCCGCCGGCCGCCGCGGCCTGGCGGCGCTGGCGCCGTTGCTCGCGTGCGGCTTCCAGTTTGCGGTCGCGCTCGGTGAAGATCGTCGGGGCGCGGCCTTCGAGTTTGTCCTTGGGTGTGACGAAGCCAATCGCGCTGTGGAGACGGACTTCGTTGTAGTGCTTGACGTATTTGGCGACCAGGCGCCGGGCATCCTCCAGCGACAAGGGCGTGCCGGGCCGGATGCATTCGCGCTTGAGTGAGCCGTGCCAGCGTTCGATCTTGCCGTTACTCTGGGGATAATAGGGCGAGGTCCGGACGTGGGTCATACCACTGAGGCGGATGAACTCCTTGAAGTCTTTGGCGATGAACTGAGGGCCGTTGTCGGAGATGATCCGGGGACGGGCTTCGGGAAAAGCTTCCTTCGCCCGCTCAATGATGATCTCGACCTCCTCCACCGTCATGCTCTCGCGGATTTCCCAGTGGACAATGAAACGGCTGCAGCCATCCAAGAGGCTGCACAGGTAGTAAAACGTCCCGGAAATGTTGATGTACGTCACATCCGTGTGCCAATGCTCATGGGGCAAGAGCGGCTGGACGAAGCCGGTCCCTTTCTTGGAGGACTCGCCGTTCCACCGCTCCAGCAGGCCCGCCGCGCGCAACACCCGCCAAACGCTGGTGGCCCCCACCGCGACGACGTTTCCGTCCAACATCATGTAGGTCAGCCGCCGGTAGCCCTCGCCGGGGTGGTCTTTGGCATAGGTCTCGATCTTCTGCTTCTCCCAGTCTTCCAGCCAGAAGTCTCGCGGAATCTTGCCGTTGTGCTCATTGACCTGACCGTAGCGGGCCTGCCAGTCGTAGAACTTGCTCCGGCCGATCCCCAGCCAGGCGATGAAGCGGCGCTGCGGAATCTCCGCCTTCTCTGACCACTTGTTCACGAAGTCCATGACGGTATCTCGCGTCTCATGGGGCACCCATGCCTTCCTCAGCGTGCCCCAAGATTTTTTTTTAAGGCCACGTGCTCCTCCATCAGCTCCGAGAGCACCTCGTCCTTGCGCTGCAGCTTCGCCTCCAGGAAGGCAATCCGCTGCTCCCGCGCCGTGGCCTCCGGCCGCGATGACCGTTCAAACGCCAAGGCCCCCTTCTCGAAGAAAACCTTCTGCCAGTCGTAAAACTGCGTCGGGTGAATCCCGGCCTCCTCACACAAGTCCGAGACGGGCACCTTCTCCAAGAGGTGCCGCCGAAGTACCTTGACCTTCTCTTCTGCTGTAAAATGACGCCGGTGCTTGTTCGTGTTCATGGATGGTTCCTCTTTGACCGTCTACATATTCTTCCCGGTCAGAGAGTCCATTTCCAGCTGGGGCGGAACAGTTCCGGCC
>JACQVA010000237.1 GCA_016210005.1 Deltaproteobacteria bacterium
CCGCAGCTCACTCAGTCGTGCCAGTCCCTGCGTTGCGCTGTTCTCCCTTGCCATTCGACCATCCTCCTCTCGTCGAGATGGCCGGGGAGGTTAGTCGAACGCGACGTCAGCGCGCATGCATGCTCACCGGAAGGACACAACGAATCCGGCGCTCCCTTGCGCTCTTCGCCAAATTCAGGCGGCTTCTCGTCGCCGTTCACAATTCGAGGCGCTCGCGTCACAAACCTATGAAGGCCGGCCCATCGTGGTTGCGCTTGGCATAACCGGGAGCATGGGGTACGGCCCCGTCAAGCTCGCAGATCTTTGGCGCGAGGACTTCTCGCGCGTTCTCTCGAACGGGTTCGATTCGATGTATCTCGCCGGCAGTGATGGTCGTGTCTTCAAACTGCATTGTCTGCCGTATCCCCCGAGTGTGGAGTTTGCCCCACACCGTCTCGGCTCTATCGCGGCATGGTGCAATACCGGCCAGCGTGTCGCCCTAGTTCTAAACCGAAATGGCGAGGTTCTCGTATTCAAGGACCAGAGACTCCAGTTCGCTAAACGCCGCGGGGCATGGCGGTACTACGCTCATGATTCCGTCGTACTTCGCCTGGGAGTCGGCGACAAGCAACTCCGTCGGGCCGTATATGAATCATGCTTGGACGTATCCTTTGCTCGGACGGGCGGCTGCATTGCTGTGCTCGCCGCGCGGAGCTTAGAGAAACTGGCTCCGATGCTGACGGACCGTGACCTGATCGTCCGGAAAGAGCAGACACGGACCAAGCTCCTTGCCTCCACCATCAAGAAGCCCTTCCAGCTCCTTGATCGGCGACTCCGTCAGGAACTTCTGTCCATGGACGGGGCTACCGTTCTCACGCACACCGGTGAGGTTCTCACCGCCGGCTCCATTGTCCGAGTGCCCGCCGGTTCAACCGGCGGTGGTCGCAAGGCCGCCGCGACTCAACTGAGCAAGCTTGGCCTCGCGATCAAGATCTCAGCTGACGGCCCAATCATGGGCTTCAGGCATCGACGCGAGATCTTCTCATTATGAGCAGTCGCGATGCCTCATTTCGTGGTATGTACTGTACTTGATAAACTGGGTTATCACGAATATACTGAATGCGCTGGCGTTGCTCGCATTCGTAGACGTCCGTATAGGGGATCGTCGTCAGTGCTTGCTGATGAACGCCCGGTAGCGGTCACCGACGATCTCCTTGTCAACAAGCATGTGAACGTACGTCGCACTGGTGAGATCGTGGTAAAGGTCATAGGAGTTGATGGGCTTGGGGGCATACCACGGCCGGAATGGGTGGTCCTTTCGGGCACCGAGTCGACGCCTGGCAAACGCATCTTCGTCTTTCTGCAGCCCCCCTACCGGCACGAATAGACGAAGGCGTTCTTCGATCCACCTTCGCGGGACCAAAAGCTCGAACTCAAAATCATCGGTTGTTACGACTCCCGCGTAGCAAGGGTAGCGGTACCAAGGGTAGGAGTAGCTGATCAAGACCGAATTGATAACCGTCACAGTAGGCGGTCGAGTGCCAAACACGTGCTGGTAGTTCCACTCGTTGTCTCCCTCGTGTTCCTCTGCCCGCACGGAGTGCACACACCGCTCGCAACCTGAAACCACGAAACACGTCAATACAAGCGCAAGCGTTATGCGATGGAGGCGGAACGCCTCTCGGTGGAGCCAGCGTGTTGCGCGAATCCGTTCGAAGCCCCCTTTGGCGATCGCGGTCGGGGAGACCACCGTACCCAGGTTCATGGCCTCGTGGTGCGCTCCCTTGTCAGGGTTGTCTCCAAGGGTCATAGGTACCCGGGATGTGGTTGCCCCACTCCATAGCCCTAGTAACGAGGGCGTTGGTTTCGAAGCCTCTCAAGAGTTGTGAGTGCCCGAGCGTCACACCAAATGCGTTCGACACGATGTCCGTGGCTGAGTCGCCGAGGTGTCTCCAACTGCCCTGAGTCAGGTTCTCCCCCCACCAGGAGATTGGATCGACAGGTGTTTCGTGGATAATTCCGCCAGCGAAGAAGGACCATGCGCCCAATACTCCCAAGCTCCTCGCTGCCCAGGCATTGGTGCCGGCATGCCAGGCATGGTAGCCATGCTGCGCAGCATCGGCAGGCAGGTTCTGCTCGACACCGTTGATGGCATCTGCCCAGCTCTTTGGTATCGGCAGGTTGGACGAGTCTGGCGCCTTCAGGTCCCAGTGCGCGAGGTCCCAAAGGCCGCTTCGCCACGCCGCGCCGAAGTTCTCGCCGACGAACGGCGTAGTCGCTGCATCGGCCACGCTGCGCGCAGCAGCCGTCCAGCCGCCGTTTTGGTACGCTCCGCTCGCGTTCTGGTACAGGCCGTATGCCTGATAGAGGGTAGCCACGACTCCCACCGCACCGCTGGCGTAATTGCCGTTTTCAAAATTTCTCGCGGCGCCGTAGGCGCTGCCGGCGACCGGCACTTGGGAGATGGCCCAGTCTCCTGCATCAAAGCGCCCGAACGTCTTCGGGGCCGCCAATTGCAGCCCAGGGCTGAGCGGGCCAGCTGCGCTCATCGCCAGACTCGTGCCCGCGGCCTTCAGTCCTACTACCGGATCGCCGCTCTTCATACCCGCGTCGATACCGGCGGCTACAGCCGCCAGTATCACGAAGACAATGAGCCCGATGAACTCCCCGTTCGGATCAGTCAGATTGGTGGGGTTCCAGTTGGTGTAGGTGTACGGGCTGGCGAACTGCCGGGCGGGATCGTGGGTTAAGAACATCCCCAACGCCGGGTCGTAGAAGCGGGCGCCGGCGTAGTCGAGGCCGCTGGTGGCTTCGGTTTCGTAGCCGGTGAATTCGTAGTGGTTGTAAGTGCTGCCGGTCTTGTAGCGGATGTCGCCGTAGGGGCGGTAGCGGATCTGTTGCTGGATCGCGCCGGCACTGTTGGTGATTACTTGCACCGAGCCGAGGTGATCGAGGTGGTAGTGCCATACTGAGGACGGGTCCGTCGTCGGGGTGCGGGTGGGTGTCTGCGTTGGCGTTCGGGTCGGGGTCCGGGTGGGCGTCGGCGTCCGGCTCAATGTGGGGGTAGACGTCCAACTGTACGTTGGCGTCGCGCTCGGCGTCAGCGCTGGCGTCCGCGTCGGGGTGCTGCTCGCTGTCGGTGCAACTCCCGGCGTTGCGGTCGGGGCACTGAAGGTTACGGCCAGGCGCGCTACGCTTACCTCGCGTGGGGTCGGGTTGGCGGCGCGTACGCCGAAGGCCGAGCTGTCGATGCCCGCTTGCGTCCACGCCCCGCCCGCCGGGTCGGCGGCCAGATGGCTTGCGCGCGAGTTCCAGCTCAGATTGCCGGCATTGGTCGCCACCGCCACACCGTCTACTGTCTGCTCGTAGCTGCCGGTCAAATGATCAACCGTCATGTGCGCCACTTCGTGCACCGCACCGTTGACCGGCGGTGTGGTGCTGGCGCACCCGGCGTGACTCCACTCGCTCAGCGCGTTGGCGCTGGCGCTGCTGATGCAC
>JACQVA010000238.1 GCA_016210005.1 Deltaproteobacteria bacterium
ACCTTCGATCCCGCTCCGCCCCTGACCACGCAGGCCGCCATGGACGATCGCGATCCCGCCACCATCCGCCGCCATCTTCGCGATGCACTTCGCCCAAACGCACTCAAATGACTTCGCCAGATTTACGCGGATTCAGACCGCCGGACCCACTCCGGCCCGTGCGGCAGCGGCGCGTCGGCCGAGGCCACTTGGCTGGGCCAGCCGAGCTTCTTCTCCACCTGGCCTGCGACCGTGGTCTTCCCCACCTGGCGCGGCCCTACCAATACCTGCAACAGCGGTGGCTTACGTTGCAGTGCGCGGACGATGTCGGCCACGGCCGTGCGCTCAAAGGTCATGGTTGGAGCTTACAGGTCGGGAGCACCATGAGCAAGTTTACTCAATCACTGAGTACTTTTGCTCAGGCGTTAAGCACTGGCTGTCCTCCTTGCGGACCGGTCGTTCGCTGTTGCCGCGCGCGGCGGTGACTGGCAAGCCCTCATCAAGAGCAGTGGCAAGCAGCCGCACTCCGAATGCTACGCGATGGTCGGGACGAACCCCCGCGGGACTTCCGGCGTACCGGCGAGCCATAGAAATAACGCTGGCCGTAGGCCCTAGGTCAGCCGATCCAGCCACGAACGGATGGCGAGCGCGAACTCACTGAAGTCGCGCGGCGCCTTAGCGAGAGCGTCCGCGACCTTGGCGGGATCGATGCGCAGGTAGTCGTGGACCAGGATGTTGCGGAAGCCGCCGATTCCCCTCAGTCGGGCGTGCAACTTCTCATCGATCACGCCGTGCGCGGCGAGCTGCGTGACGACGTCTTCGTAATCCTGCGGGCTGACGCCGAAGTGGGCACTCAGGATGTGGTTCCCGATATCGAGGAGCACTTCAGCGCCGAGCTGCAGACCGCGTTCGGCGGCCCACTCCTCGCGCCGGTCGGAGAACGAGTCGGCTTCCGAGCGTGGGGCCAAGGTCTGCAGGCCGGAGATGATCTCTTCCAGCTTGAGGAGTCGCTCGCGGACCGACTCAGGCCGGAGAACCATCGATGCGCTCCTTCAATCGCTCGCCCGTCAGGCGCCACTGCGCCTCGACGAACGGCTTGAAGTCCCAATAGCGGGCGCGGGCGCGGGTGACGAACGCGACCTCGGCATCGTGATCGCGCGCGTACAAGCAACGGCCGGTCTCCGCGACCTCGTATGCCAGAACGACCGGCGCGTCGTTCAGCACCACCAGGTCGACGTTGACGTGAACGGCGCCAACAACCTCGGCGCGCAGTTGCAGCCGTTCGTCGGTCGACAGCGGCTTGTCGGTGAGCACGGCGACGTCGACGTCTCGGCACGCGGCACGCGTGGCGTCGGCGGCGGAGCCAAAGAGATAGACGAGACGAACGCGCGCATCACGCGCCAGGAGCCGGGCTGTGTGCTCGGCTGCTTGCCGCGCCCGTTGCGGACTGATCCGTGCCTGCTCCATGGCCCGATGCTTAGCACAGAATAGTCTGGCACTCACGCAGCCGGCGCGCGCCCGCCCCTCCCGTTTTTCATTCCTCCTGCCGGCGCCGCCTCGATCCGGTTGGGACACGGGCGGCGATCATGATAAGCACACTCCCAGGTGAACCGAACCGCCGGCTGCAACTCGCACAGACGCAGCCTCGACGACGCCTGCGGCACTACCGGGTGAGTGCGATGGTTTCCAATAAGCCGGAGAAGAGAATGGCAAACCGAAGACCGGAAACCCGAAATGCAAAACCGGTCGATGCCTGGCACCAATTCGATTGTCCGGTTTCCCGCTTCCTGTTCTTCATTCCCCTAGTCACATGACCCGCATCCTGATCGTTGACGACGACGAGAGGAGCCTCTACGCCCTCGGCGTGCTGCTGAGCGGCCGGGGCTACGAAGTGGCCGAGGCCCGGCACGGCGCCGAGGCGCTGGCCCAGGCCCGCCTCGCTCCGCCGCAGCTGATCGTCTCCGACCTGTTGATGCCGGTGATGGACGGCTACACGCTGCTGCGCCACTGGAAGGCCGACGCGCGGTTGCGGGCCATCCCGTTCGTCATCTACACCGCCACCTACACCGAGCCGCAGGACGAGAAGCTCGCGCTGGACCTGGGCGCGGACGCCTTTGTCATCAAACCCGCCGACCCGGAAGCGCTGATCGCGAGCATCGAAGAAATGCTGGCGAAGGCAACGCACGGCGACCTGTTGGCTCATCACGCGCCCAGCGTGCAGAAAGCGGCGGTGCTCAAGGAATACAGCGAGGTTCTCGTCCACAAGCTGGAGGAAAAGACCCGCGAGTTGGAGCAGGCCAACCGCGCGCTCGAACAGGACATCGCCGAGCGCAAACAGGCCGAGGAGAGACTGAGCCAGCGCACTCAAGAAATGGCCCTCCTGAACAAGGTCGGCTATCTGGTCAGCAGCAGCCTGTCCCTCGATCACGTGGTGCATGCTGCCATTGACGGAATCGCCGAGGCCTTGGGCCCCGACTTGATCCTGTTCTTCCTCAGGCAAAATGGAAGTCTGCAACTCCAGGCCATGGGACCAAGCGGCTCTCGGTTCAAGCATGACGACACGCCGATACACCGCGTCGGCGAGTGCCTGTGTGGCTCGGCGGCCCAGGATGGGGAGCCGATCTACAGCTTCGACATCTGCAACGATCCCCGATGCACGTGGGAAGAATGCAAGAAGGCCGGCCTCCGTTCCTTTGCCGCGCTGCCGCTGAAGCATGAGCACACAGTCATTGCCGTACTCGGGTTAGCCTCCGGAACTCCGCGGGATTTCGCAAAGCGGGCGCCGTTTCTCGAAACCCTCGCCGCGGAAATCGCCGTCGGCTTGCAGAACTCTCTCTTGCTGCAAGAGATCAGAAAGCGCTCTGCGGAGCTGGAGCAAGAAGTCGCCGAGCGCAAGCTCGCCCAGGCGGCGCAGCGCGAATTGCAGGCGCGTCTGCACGAGATCGTCGAGCAAGCACCCTACGGCATCCAAGTCTTTGCGCTCAACGGTTCGTTGATCCACGTCAACGAAGCCTGGCAAGGCCTCTGGCAGCTCCCGCGCAGCGCCTTGGAGGGATACAATCTGCTGCACGACGAGCAATTGCGCGCCGCCGGGCTGATGCCGTTGATCGAACGTGCGTTCGCCGGCGAAGCCGTCGCACTGCCGGAGATTCTGTACGATCCGGGACGGCATAACCAGCCCGGGCCGCCGCGTTGGGTGGACGCCTTCCTGTACCCGCTGCGCGATCACCACGGCCACATATCTGAGGCGGTGCTGGTGACCCGCGACATCACCGACCGCAAGCGGGCGGAGGAAGCGCTGCGCCTCTCGGAAGAACGGTTCGCCACGTTGTTCCGCTCCAGCCCCGATGCGATCACGCTGACGTCGCTGGCCAGCGGCCGTATTGTCGAAGCCAATGAGAGCGCGTCCCGCCTCACCGGGTATAGCCATGACGAGCTCATCGGCCACAGCAGCAAAGAGCTGAACCTGTGGGCCAACCCCGCCGACCGTGACCGCTATACCGCCTTGTTGCTGAGCGACCGCCGCGTGACCGACTTCGAGGCGGATTTCCGCACCAAGTCCGGCGAGTTGCGCGCCGGCCTCATCTCCGGCGAGCTGATCAGCTTCCCCGACGGCCAATACATCCTGGGGGTGATTCGCGACGTCACGGAACGGAAGCGGGCCGCGGAGGCACTGCGGGAGAGCGAAGAGCGCTATCGTGTCATTGCCGAGCTGATCTCCGACTACGCCTACCAATTCCGCGTCGACGCCGATGGCGTGCCGGTCAATGAGTGGGTGACGGAGTCGTTCATGCGCGTCGTTGGCCTCCCACTGGGAGAGATGCGCGCCCGCGGGGGCTGGAGCCGCTTCATCCATGCCGACGACTGGCCGGTGGTGCGGCAGCATATCGCGCGCGTCGTGAGCACCGGCGACGACGTGTGCGAGTTCCGCTTCGTGACGATTGCCGGCGAGAGCCGCTGGGTGCGGAACTACGCGCGTTTGGCACGCGAGCCGACCGCGGGCGCGCCCGCACGCATCTACGGCGCGGCGCAAGACCTCACCGAGCGCAAGCGGGCGGAAGCTGCCCTGCGCGAAAACGAGGAACGGCTGGCGCGCATCGTGGAGACCACCCCAGACGCCATCGTCATCCTCGACCGCAACGGCCGCATCTCTTTCGCCAATCCGGCAGCCGAGCAGATCATGGGGTTGAGCCGTAGCACCATCGCGACCCGCGTCTACAACGATCCGGCGTGGGCGGTGACCACCGTGGACGGCCAGCCGTTTCCGGACGAGGAGCTGCCCTTCAGCCGCGTCATGCGCTCGGGTCAAAGCGCGTACGGCATCGAGCAAGTCATTGCCCACCCTGACGGCCGCCACGTCGTGCTATCGGTCAATGCCGCGCCGCTGTACGACGCCGCGGGAACGGTCGTGGGCATGGTGGCCGCGTTCACCGACATCACCGAACGCAAGCGGGCCGAGGCGGCGCTGCGCAAGAAGGAGCATCTCCTCTCTGAATCACAACGCGTCGCCCGCATTGGCAGTTGGGGCTGGGATCTGACAGGACCAATCGAATGGACAGACGAGACATACCGCGTCTACGGTGTCTCGCCGGAGACGTTCACACCGACTATCGAGTCGCTTGTCAATCTGCTTCATCCTGAGGACCGTGCAGCGATGCAGCGATGGATTGAGGCCTGCGCGGCAGGACAATCACCCGACGATATAGAGTTTCGTGCGATCCTGCCCGACGGTTCTATCCGCCTCCTCAGCGGTCGCGGTGAGTTGATAGGTGCGACTGAGAACAGACCTGCCTTCATGGCAGGCACGGTGCAGGACATCACCGAGCGCAAGCAGGCGGAGGAGGAGCGGGAGCGGCTGCAAGCCGCGCTGCGCCGCAGCGAGACGATGGCCGCCATCGGTGGGGTGGTCGCCGGCGTCGCCCATGAAGTGCGCAACCCGCTGTTCGCCATCACCGCTAGCCTCGACGCTTTCGAGCCCCGCTTGGCCAAGCACGAGGAGTATCAACGGTTTCTCGCGGTGCTGCGCAGCGAGTCGAATCGCCTGCGCGACCTGATGCGTGACCTGCTCGACTACGGCAGACCGCACGTCCTGGAACTGGCCCCAGGTCATATCGGCGCAGTCATCGCCGAAGCCGCGGCGGTGTGCGCGCCGCTGGCGCAGCAGGCCGGCGTGCACATCGCCACCGGCGGCACTCATCGGATGGAACTGCCGGTGATGATGGATCGCGGGCGCTTGTGCCAGGTGTTTCAAAATCTGCTCCAGAACGCTCTCCAGCTCTCAGCGCGCGGAACCACCGTGACCGTGGACATGCACGCGGTCGAGCAGGACGGCGCGGTGTGGCTGGAGTGCGCGGTCGCGGATTGTGGGCCGGGGTTCCCCGAGACGGACCTGCCGCGGATCTTCGAGCCGTTCTTCTCCCGCCGCAAAGGCGGCACGGGCCTGGGCCTGTCCATCGTCCAACGCATCGTCGAGGAACACGGCGGCAGCGTGCGCGCCGCCAACCGTCCCGAAGGCGGCGCGGTAGTGACGGTGAGATTGCCGCTCGCCGGCTGATTCCCAGTCCAGCGGAAGCATCGGAATTGCCCAATCCAGACTCTGCGTCCGAACCTCAGACCCCGCCTTCTGAACCCGGCTCCCTGACCTGAAACTCGCCCGCTGTCTCGGGTTGCTAAGCCGAAGCTCTGAAGCTCCTTCACTCGCAAGAGTCGTTGACGCCGGTGCTGTTCTGATGCCAGCCGTCGTCTGCCGGAGCGGTGGTCTGCAACTTGGTTCCGCCGCCGACACCGTACAAGACGTTGACAAAGCCGGTATCGGGGACATTGCCGGCGCCGCTCGTGATGTCTTCCTCGGGCACGCCGGTGGCGAGGTCGTCGGCGCCGTTGCTGTCGAAGTCGCCGGCGGCCAAGGCCTTGCCGAAGTGGTCGCCTTTTTCGACTGCGCCCTCGACGTTGGTACTGTTCTGGTGCCAGCCCTGATCGGTCGGCGCAGCAGTCTGGAGTCCGGTACCGCCGCCGACGCCGTAAAGGACGTTGACATAACCGGCATCGAGGTAGTTGGTGCCCCCAACTGTCAGGTCTTCCTCGGGCACACCGATAGCGAGGTCGTCGACTCCGTTGTTGTCAAAGTCGCCGGCTGCCAGTGCGGCGCCGAAGCGGTCTCCCTGCTCGGCCGCACCTTCGACCCCGGCGCTGTTCTGGGTCCAGGCGTCGTCAGTCGGGGCAGTGGTTTGCAGTCCCGTGCCCGCGTCACCGTACAAGACAGCGACCAGGCCCCCGTCCGCGGCGGGTAGGTCTTCCTCGGGCACACCGACGGCAAGATCATCAGCGCCGTCGTTGTCGAAGTCACCTGCTGCCAAGGCCCGCCCGAAGTGGTCGCCTTCCTCGGCCGAATCGTCGACACCAAGGCTGTCCTGGCTCCAACCCTGATCCACCGGCGTCGTGGTTTGGAGTCCGACGGCGCCCGTCCTACCGTAGAGCACGTTGACGAACCCGGCCTCGAGGTCACCGTTGACCTCTTCGTTAGGCACGCCGACGGCGAGGTCGTCCGCACCGTTGTTGTCAAAGTCGCCGGCAGCCAGTGCGCTGCCGAAGCGATCGCCCCGCTCCACCGTTCCCTCGACGGCGCCGCCGCCGACGCTGCTGTCTTGGCTCCAGCCCTGATCCGCAGGTGCTGCGGTTTGCAAGCCGGCCGCTGAACCGTAGAGAACGTTGACAAAGCCGGCATCCTCGACCGCGCCGATTGATTCGCCCGGGGCGCCGATAGCCAGGTCGTCGTAGCCATCGTTGTTGAAATCGCCCGCTGCCAGCGCCGTTCCCAACAGGTCGCCGGCCCCCGATGAGCCCTCGACGCCGCCGCTGTCTTGGCTCCAGCCTTGATCGGCCGGCGCCGTCGTCTGCAAGCCGGCCGCTGAACCGTAGAGAACGTTGACAAAGCCGGCGTCCTCGTCCGCGCCGATTGATTCGCCGGGCACGCCGATGGCCAGATCACAGAAACCATCGTCGTTGAAATCGCCGCCGGCCAGGGCACCCCCAAATCGGTCGCCCAGCTCGGAGCTGCCCTCGACCGGACCGCCGCCGAGGCTGCTGTTTTGGGTCCAGGACTGGTCCGCCGGCGCGGTGGTCTGCAGTTGTTGCCCGTGCGTGCCGTAGAGCACGTTCACCATCCCGGCGTGCCTAACGGCGCCGACATCTTCCTCGGGCACACCGATGGCGAGGTCGGACTCGCCGTCGTTGTTGAAGTCGCAGGCAACCAAGGCTGAACCGAAACGATCCCCGCGAGAGATGGCGTCGATGGGGACGTTATTGCCGAGATCGGTAATGATGTCTTGGATGCGTTCTCCCCGATTGGGGCAATTGGCGCAGTGGTGCAGAGCGATTACCTCGTTGTCGTTGTAGCCCAGGACGGGCGAGCCGGAGCTGCCGCCTTGAGTATCGCACATGTAGCCGACTTCGCTCGGTCCGGTAACGCTGGCACAGTCACCATCCGGATCGCAGCGATTGGCCCCGATGGAGTCGACGGTGCAGACGTCGTTGGGGTCAGCGGGGTCATCGCTTTCGAGGCTGATTTGCTTACCCCACCCCGCCGGGTGGCCGACGATATACATCTGCTCCCCGTCGACCGCCCCGGTGGGCCGCAGCGTCAGGTAACCGTAGCGTGGAGAGGGGTCCGCCGGGAGTTTGACCAGGGTGTAGTCGAGGTTGCACTTGCTGTCGGTGGTCACGAAGGTCGCCGTCGAACCATCGATGACGGTGCCGGCGCAGGCGCCGGACGCCGTACAGTCGGTCGCGCAGCTGCGTTCGGCGAGGAACTCGAAGTCGGTGTTGGTGGTTTCGGCGGCGTTGGCGATGCAGTGATTGTTCGTCACCACGTGTCCCTCGGAGCCCAAGAGCCAACCGGTGCAGCAAAAGCAGCCATTGATTATCAGGCGTGCCACCGCTCGCCCCCGATCGTAGGCCGCCGGCTCCGTGGTCTCGTAGCACTGTGCCTCGCGGCTGTCGTCAACGCCACAGATTGCCTCGGCGCCGTCGCGCAACGCGGCGGTGAACTCCGGCGCCGGGTATCCCTGGGCGACCTGATCGATGACAAAGCCGAAGCCCGGTTGCGTGCCAGAGCTGATCAGCTCCACCACTGCCGTGTCGCCGGGAATGTGGGTCGCCCAGAAGCTGCCGAGGTCGCCCTTGCCCTTACCGGTGTATGTGAATCGGTACTGGCCGCTGGGATCCGAGATCTCAACGCGGGCTCCTTGGCCCAAGTCGAATTGCTCGAAGTGCAGGGCGATGTACGAGGCTTGCGGCCGCTGGATCACCTGGCGCCAGGCACCCTCGCCGCCAGCGGCTGTCTGGTGCGGATGAGCGGTCTCGATCCGCACGCGATTGAGGTCACAGACCTTGGTGCCCTCAGCGCGTGAGCGCTCTACCGACCCTGCGAGCAGCGCCAGTGTTGCGGCGAGAACCATTGCGACCCTCGCCTTTCCTTGGAAACGCAGACTGCTTTGGTAGTCCATCTTTCACCTCACTCTGTGCTTGACGGCCACCTGGTTGAGCCCCGCCCCACCCTTCTTGTTTAGGAAAACCCGGCTTCACGCCCGCCTTAGCTTATACGAGCGGGAATAGCCGGCGTCAACTACCCTGCTGCGGTGCGGCAGCAGGCTCAGCACCGACCAGACCGACAGCGACCGCAATGATCTTGGCAGCGCTTGCGGCCGGTTGGCACGCGCGTCTCCCCCGCCGCGGCGAGACGCCAGCAGGGCTCAGAAATACCCTTCCGGCTCCTCGGCCTCGGTGACCGCTTTGCCGCGGCTGGGAATGTACTTGCCAGTGATCATCTCACTGTAGCTCATGCCGGGGCCGATCATCGGGTAGACGTGTGCGGTGGGGTCAACCATGACCTCGAGGAAAGCGGGCCCGGGGAAGGCGACGAACGCCTCCAGCGTCGCGCGCACCTGGGTGATCTCGCTCACGCGCTTGGCAAAGCCGAAGCCGTCGGCCTCCACCGCGCTGACGAAATCCTTCTTGTGCAGGGTTTTGTCCGAGCCGGAATAGCGGTTGGCGTAGAAGAGGTCCTGCCACTGGCGCACCATGCCGTCGCCGAGGTTGTTGAGCAGCAGAACTTTGACCGGGACGTCGTACGTGGTCAACGTTTCCAACTCGCCTAGGTTCATGCGGATACTGCCGTCGCCATCGACGTCGATGACCAGCTTGTCGGGATTGGCGAGCTGCGCGCCCACGGCCGCGGGCAACCCGAAGCCCATGGTGCCCATGCTGCCCGAGGTCAGGAAGGTACGCGGCTGGATGAAGTCGAGGTACTGCGCTGCCCACATCTGGTGCTGTCCGACGCCGGTGGTGACGATGGCGTTGCCACGGGTTATTTCGTTGAGCGTGGCCAGCACGTGCTCCGACTGGATGCGGTCGGAGCCGCGGTTGTAGTTGAGTGGATGGCGGCGGCGCAGTTCACCGACGTGGGCGCGCCAGCGGCTGAAGTCCTTGTTGAAGTCGATGCCGGCCTCCAGCAACTGCGTCAGGCCGCGCTTAGCGTCGGCGACGAGCGCCCAATCGACGTCCTTGACCTTGCGGATCTCGGAATCGTCGATGTCGAGGTGCGCGATCTTGGCACGGCGGGCGAACTCCTTGACCTTGCCGGCCACACGATCATCGAAGCGCGAGCCGACGGCGAACAGGAAATCGCAGTCCTCGACCGCGTAATTGGCGTAGGCCGGGCCGTGCATGCCGAGCATGTGCAGCGCCAGCTCACTGGTGGTGTCGATGGCGCCGATGCCCATCAGGGTGGTGACCACGGGGATACCGAATCGACTGGCAAAGGCGCGCAGCTCAGCTGCCGCCTGGCTATTGATGACGCCTCCGCCGGCGTAGATCAGCGGCCGCTCGGCCTGTTCCAGCAGGCGGAAGAACTCGCCGGCGGCAGCAGGTGAGAGGCTGGCGCGGGTGAGGGCCTCGACGCGCTCGTCGTAGCCGCGCAACGGCAGCAGGCCGGCGCCTTTGAACACCGTCTCCGCCAGTTGGACGTCGCGGGGAATATCGACCACCACCGGCCCCGGCCGCCCACTGCGCGCGATCTCGAAGGCCCGCCGCATGGTGACTTCCAGCTTGGTCTCGTCGGTGATCAGGAACACGTGTTTGGCGCAGGGGGCCATAATGTTGAACACCGGCGCCTCCTGAAAGGCGTCGGTGCCCATGGCGTGGCGCGGCACTTGTCCGCAGATGAGGACCACCGGCACCGAATCCGCCTGGCAGTCGCGGATCGGCGTCACTGAGTTGGTGGCGCCCGGACCCGAGGTGACCAAGAAGACGCCGACTTTTCCGCTGGAGCGGGCGTAGCCCGCGGCCATGAAGCCGGCGCCTTGCTCCGTGGCCGGCACGATCAGGCGGATCTCTTCACTGCCCGGGTGATTTTGGTTGTAGCGAAAGATCGAGTCGTAGGTGGGCAGGATCGCGCCACCGCTGTAACCGAAGACCGTATCGACTCCTTCGTCTGCCAGTACCTGCACGATGGCGTCCGAGTTCCTCATCGCAGTGCCCGCCAGCGGGTGCGGCGCCGCGGGCACCGCTGGGGCCGAGGGCGTGCCGGCGGCTTCGCCCGGCTTATGCTTGGGGGCTCGAACGGATTTCAAGGACGACATGAACAACTCCTCGCCAACGCGCAAATCGGCGCTACTGTAGCGCGGATTGCGCCCCGTTGCCACCGCTCGCCGGGTTGTGGGGTGTGCGACAAATTTGTGGGTAACGTGCAGCCGACCGGGCAAATCCTCACCAGTCTGACAGTACTGTGTACTGTCAGGCCGAGGCCCATGGCCGAAAGGGACGCAATTTGTCATCTTCCAGGCGCGGCGCCACTTCTTCAGCTGCTTCTCCCGCACGATTGCGGTCTCTGCGCAGCCGTGCG
>JACQVA010000239.1 GCA_016210005.1 Deltaproteobacteria bacterium
CCTTTCGGCATGGGCCTCGGCCTGACAGTACACAGTACTGTCAGACTGGTGAGGATTTGCCCGGTCGGCTGCACGTTACCCACAGATTTGTCGCACACCGCTACACGATCTCGTCATAGAGGTCTCGCCAGTCCGGGTTCTGAGCTTCGATCAGCTCGATCCCTGCCTCGGCCTGCCCTTTTGCTTGACATTGACGGTACGGGCACGCACACGTAGTTCCTATGCGGCGTCCGCGTGTATCGCCTGCTGCCGCCGGCCTCAGCTTTCCGGCAACAACGCTGAGTACTGACGTTAGCGAGACTCTCGATGCGCTGGCGGAGCTGAGCACGACGCTGTTCGGCTGCGAGGCCGCCTGCTTCTTGGTCTGGGATCACGCCGGCGACGTGCTGCGCCCTGGATTGCAGCGCGGTTTGTCAGCTCGCGCGGCGGCCCGTTTTGCCAAGGCGCTGGTGCACCGGGGGACGTCGCCGGTTTGGGATCGGGTACTCGGCCGCGGCCAGCCGCTGGTAACACTGTCTGACATTGCAGCGCCAGCGCAGGCATGCTGGTGGCACGGCTGGCGGGCATACGCCAGCCCGTTGCGGCTTCATCAATCGCACCGCCTGCACGGCGTGTTGTGCCTGTTATACCGTGCGCCCATCACGGCTGGGCGCATTCCCAACCAAGCGATGTTGTCTCCCTGGTGTGCCACTGCGGCACTAGCCATCAACTACGCCCAGCTCGCCGAGCACGAGCGAGCAGTGGCCCAGGGGGCCATGGCGGTGAGCGCAAGCCTGGCGGAACTGGCGGCGCCGACGGAGTTGCGCACCGTGCTCGATCGCCTGTGCCAGCGGGCTCTGCCCACAATCGGCGCACGCGCCTGCGCGGTACTGCTGCGCGACAGCGCCAGCGGCTCACTGCGGCTGAGCGCGCTCGCCGGCGCCTCGGCGGACTTCATCGGCCTGGCTGCAACCAAGCAGTGGCCGGACACCTTAGGGGCGCGCCCCACGGCCCGCGGCTACTGGACCGTCGGTGCCGAACTTCTCGCCCGCCTGCTGCCCGTCGACCCCGTCACCGACGACCTCGGACCCGCGCTCTTCGTGCCGATCCTGCACGACAAGCTGCCCGTCGGCGTCATCGCCGTCGTCGCCCGGCGGGTCGCCCGTGGCTTCACCAAGGCGCAGGTTCAGCTGGTGCGTAATCTGGCCGAGCGGGCCGCGGTCGCAGTCGAGACCGCGCGGCTCTACCAGCGCGCCACCCTGCTCAGCGAACTGGCCACGGCGCCGCCGTATCCGTTCGACCGCCACCGTTATCTCACGGAGTTGGCGGACAGAACCCGCCGGGTACTGGGCGCCTGCCGTTGCAGCGTCTGGCTGTGGCACGCGCACGAGGATCGCCTGGCGTTGGCGGGGTGCGCCGCGCCGCCGCCGGTCCCTCGCAGGCAGCAGCGCCTGCACCCGCGCGACTTCGCCCCTTGGAGCCCAACGCTGGAGCCGGCGGCGGCCGGGGTGACGCATCTGGCGCTGGCTGCCAACTCGCCGCTGGCCAAGTGGGCCGGCGAGGGTTCGGCCTTGCTCGCACCAGTCCGTAGCGGCACCCGGTTACTCGGGGCCGTACTCGCCGGCGCTCCGCCCGGTGACGGCGCTTACAACGACAGCCACGCCCGCATTCTGGCGGGCATTGCCGACACCGCCGCCGTGCGCCTCGAACAGCAAGAGCTACTGCGGCAGGCCGCCCGCCAAGAGCGCGAGCTGGCCCGCCACCGCGAGCGCGAGCGCATCGCCCGCGACCTGCACGACACCGTGCTGCAAACACTGGCCGGTATCAACTTGCAGCTGACCGCCTTACAACAACTGGGCCGGCCGCCGGCGGAAGCCGAGCTGGCCGGCTTGCAGCAAGCGGTCCGCGAGCAGTTCGAGATGATTCAGGAGTTCCTCAAGCGGCTGCGCGCCGCCGAGCCGCTGCCGATCGACCTGCGGGGCGAGATCCAACGCCTGATCGCCGAGTACACCACCCAGGGCGGCCAGCCGCAGGCTCACGTGCTCTTCAGCGGCTGCGAGAAGCTGGCGGCGGCGGTGGCGCACGAACTGGTCTTCATCGTGCGCGAGGCCCTGGCCAACGTGCAAAAGCACGCCCATACCTCCCACCTCTGGGTCAGCCTGACGGCCCAAGGCGACTGCATCGACCTGCGCGTGCGCGACATCGGTCGCGGCTTTCCGCGCGCCGCCCTGGCCGGGCGCTTCGTGCGCCAGCAATTTCTGCCGTGGTCCATCCGTGAGCGCGTGGCGGTGCTCGGCGGCCGCTTGCGCCTCGAGTCACGCCCAGGACGGGGCAGCACGTTGTCAGTGCGCATTCCCTATCGCAGCGCGCCGCGAGCCGAGCCTCGCAGCCCTCGGGCACCGCTCATCCGCGCCGCCGGCAGGCCTACTCCGCGCACAGCGTCTGCAGCACGTCGTAAGTGACCTGTATTCCCAGGCGCAAGTTGGCCAACGACAGGCGCTCGTCCGGCCCGTGAATCCGCCGCAACAGCTCGCTGGAACCGACAATCGGGCTGTAGCCGTAACACGGCGTGCCCACCGCCCGAAACGCGGTGCAGTCACTGCTGCCGGTGAGCATGCCCGGCACCGTGATCCCGGCCGGCAGGCGCGCCCCGAGCGCGCGTTCGAGGGCAGCGAAGAACGGCGTCTCTGCCGGGCTGGCTGGCTGCAGCCGCGGCATGTACTGCACCGGCATGATCGTTACGCGCGGGTCATCGATCACCCGCTGCAACTGCGCCAGGAATTCCTTTGGCTCCTGATCGGGGAGCAAGCGAACGTCGAGATCGGCTTCGGCCCGGTTGGGGATGATGTTGTGCTTGAGCCCGCCGCGAATGCCGGTAAGAGCAATGGTGTTGCGCACCAGGCCGTTGGTGAGGCGGTCCTGGGTAACGCGCTTGGCGGCGACGCGCCCGAGCAAGGGCTGGTCGAGGTGGCTCATGAGGAAGCCGCCGCCCGGAAACATGGTGCTGCCCAGACGGCGGAACAGGGTGCGCATCGCCGGCACTAGATGGATAGGGGTTTCCCAGGCGGCGATGCGTGTCAGCGCGGCCGTGAGCACGTTGATCGCGCCGTCCGGCGACGGCGCCGAACCGTGTCCGCCCTCGCCCACGGCCACGATCGTAATCCACAGCGAGTTCTTCTCCGTCACCGCAATCGAGTTCACCGGCCGCTCCGCGACAATGCCCTCGACGCTGGCGCCGCCCTCGTTCCACACCGCCGCCGCCCGTACCTGTTCGGGGTAGCGCTCGACCATGAAGCGCACCCCGGCCACACCGTCCACCTCTTCGTCGGCGACCGCCAACAAGACCAGGTCGCGCCCACAGGCCCGACCTTGGCGCTGGTGCGCCAGCAGGCCCATGAGCTGCATCACCCCCGGCCCCTTGTCATCGAGCGTGCCGCGCCCGTGCACGAAGCCATCGCTGATTTCGCCGCTCAGGGGCTCAAATGACCAGTCGGCCTCCGCTGCGGGAACGACGTCCATGTGATGCAGCAGTATGATCGGTTGCGCCCGGCCCCGCCCCGGCAGCCGGGCCAGCAGGTTGCCGCGGTTCTCGGCGCTCTGATAAACGGTCGCGCCAATTCCGTTTCGGGCCAGCACCTGCTCGAGAAATCGCGCCGCCGCCAGCTCGTTGCCCGGTGGGTTGGTGGTGTCGATCCTGACGTACTGCGACAGCACCTGCGCGGCCTCGCCGGTAAGCGCTTCCCAATCGGGCTCCGCCCACGCCGGCGCGGCCACCAGCGCCGCCAAGACCAGCAACCGAACCACAGCTGTTCCTCCGCGCTGGTCTCTGCACCTCCGCGGTTGGCCCACCGCCCACTCGCTTCGATCGGTCATGCAGAGCTCACCACCGTCAGATCGCATACTCCAGGCGGAACTGCACGTTGTCGCGATCGCGCAGCAGGCTGACGCCACTGCCGCCCTTGAGCGTCCCGGCATTCAGAAAAGTGTAGTCGACCGAGAAACGAAACGGATCGTGGCTGAAGCCGATCCCGGTCTGGAACACGAGGCCGCCGCCCCAGTCGTAGAACAAGCCGCAGCCGGGATGGACGGTGCCACTGCGGTAACTAGTGCCGGCGAAGAACGTCTGCAGGTAGGAGTCCGCCGGCTGGCTGACGAAGATCGGCTCCACCGGCAGGCCGAAGGCCTTGGCGGCCACCAGCGCGTCCATCGTCACGGGCAGCACCTGGCGATTGGGATTGGGAAACGCAAAGCCGTTGCGGTCGAGCGCGAACAACTCGTCATCGCCGGTGCCGGCGATGTGCTTGTAGAAGAACTGGGTCGAGAAGAAGACCGTGTGCGTGGGGTTGAGCCAGCGCAAGTACTGCTGCACGTCGAGCCCGACCACGGCGTTGAACGAGTCGTTGGTGCTGGTGCCGCCGGTGGCGGCGGGCGCCGCCGTACGCATGCGGTCGGTGAAGATCAACGGATCCAGCTGCCCTTGCGTGTATCCGGGCTCGTCCTTGAGGTAGGCGAACTCAGAACGCACGACGGCATACCACTGCGGGATCGCAAAGCTGGCCGCAGCCCCGGTTACCTGCATCCGCTGCGGCGCCAACACGGTGTGCACCAGCATGCCGCAGCTGTGATCGCTGGGATCATTGGCGCACGGCAGCCCATCATCGAACGGCGTGAGTAGGCCCTTCGGGTTGGTGAACACCTGGACCGAAGGCAGGTCGGCGTAAGTGTAGTAGTGCGCCAGGCTCACGGTGGTCTCCAGCACGTTGAAAACGATACGGCCTCCGCCCCGGGCATCGTCAATACTGCGAGCGGGCTGGATGACGTCGGTTAGCATGAGCGCATCCAGAGTGCCGCCACCCGGCAACGCCCAGGGCGTTCCGGACACTGAACTGGAGGTGAAACCGACGCGATTGTCGATCGCGGCGTAGGCCTCGACAAACATCTCGGAAATGCGACCAAGCGAGCCGACATGGTACTGGGCGCGGATCATGTCCAGCGGCACCCGCCGTTCATCGAGCGAGACGGTGAACCCGCCGAAGCTGGAGTCGAGCGGGTTGATGACGTCGAGCAGGCGGAAGCCATCGGTTTCACCCCACGACAGGTTCTGCCGCCCCAGACGCACGAACAGGTTGCCCGTGCGCCCTTCGACGTAGGCTTGGAACAAGCGTTCACGATGGACGTTGTGGTCGCGCAGCTGCTTGCGTTTGGCTCCGAAATCGGCGCTGGCCAGCTTGGGAAGCAGCGGCGGAAGGCCGGGCTTCCTGAAGGCTGCGGCCGTGCTGTATTCCGCCGGCCCCCAGTCGTAGATGCCATCGGCCTCCGCGCGCAAGGTCAGGTCGTAGTTGAGGCCGGCGATGTCGAAGGGCAACTCGCGCAACAGCTGCAGCGGCCCAAAGCCGTCTTGCACCAAACGATCAAGGTCGTGCTTCAGCTCAACCTCGAGGAAGTAGCGGTTCTGGCGCAAGTGGCCGGCCGCAGAGTACGGGAAGGTTGCCCCGGGGTAGGCGGTGTAGTACCCGGCGGCGTCTGAACGAGGCGTGCCCTCGGCGGTAGCCTCGGTGCCGACGCGCGCGTTGACGTAGCTGCGCACGCCCAAGCGCATCTCGCCCGCTTTATCCAGCGGCACCGCCGCGGCGCGCACGCTCACAGCCGCCAGCACCAGCCCCACGAGGCAGCTGCCCCGCCGAATCCTCCATCCCCAGTCTGACATCCGATCCCCCCTTACCTGCTGCGGCAGCTGACTCGAGCCGAGCGCAAATAGCCCCATGCCTCCGAGTTAGATCACGACGGCTGTGCGAACGGCGTGACCTTCATCATGGCGGCGCAGTGACAACGGTCACGGCGGCCGGCGCACGTTCTGTGAATCTGGCGCCCACTAGCATGGGCATGCTTATCAATATCGACAACGGCGGCACCCTGACCGACATCTGCGTCATCGCCGGCGAGCGCATCTACTACACCAAGACGCTGACCACGCCCTATGATCTGAGCCAGTGCTTCATTGACGGACTGAAAAAGGCTGCCACCGTAGTCTACGGCGAGGAGCGCGTCCGTGACTTGCTGCGCCACACCGACTGCATCCGTTACTCGACCACCCAGGGAACCAACGCGCTGGTGGAGAGAAGAGGGCCGTGCTTGGGCCTGATCCTGGCCCAGCATATGTCTGCGTCAGCCCTGCGCGACTCGGCCGTCGGCGGCGAAATGCTAGCCGCGCTCGTCGGCGAACGGATCGCCCAAATCGACTCGCAGCTGGCGGACGATGCCTATGATGCCGCGCTGGTGCAGGTAGTGAACATCCTGAGCGAGGCCGGCGCCAGCCGCCTGGTGGTGAGCCTCAGCCGAGCGCGGGACGAGGTGCGCTTCAAACGCGTCTGGCTGCGGCGATTTCCGCGCCACCTGCTCGGCGCCGTGCCGGTGTTGTTTTCGCACGAGATCGCCGATGATCCCGACGATGCCCGCCGCACCTGGACCGCGTTGTTCAACGCCTTCCTCCACCCCGCGATGGAGCACTTCCTCTACCACGCCGAGCACATTCTACGCGACCACAAGTACTTGCACCCACTGCTGATCTTCCGCAACGACGGCGACTCGGCGCGCGTGGCCAAGACCATCGCCATCAAGACTTACAGCTGCGGCCCGCGCGCGGGCCTAGAAGGGGCAAGGGCGCTGGCGGCGAACTATGGCCTGGCACGGCTGATCTCTCTGGACGTCGGCGGCACCACCACCGACATCGGCGTGGTCGAAGCCAACGTCATCCGCAGCCGGCGCCGCGGCGAGGTCGAAGGCATCCCGGTATCCTTTGCCCTCAGCGACATCGCCAGTATCGGTGCCGGCGGCAGCTCTATCATCACCGTTCGTGACGGCGAGATCGGTGTCGGGCCGCAGAGCGCCGGTGCGGCGCCGGGGCCGGCGTGCTTTGGACTGGGTGGCAGCGAAGCAACCATCACCGACGTGTTCTTGTTACTGGGTGTGTTCGACCCCGCCTCGTTCTTCGGCGGCGAGATCACCTTGGATCGCCAACGCGCTGAGGGCGCCGTCAGCAAGCTCGCCGAGGCATTGGGGCTCTGCCTCGAAAGCGCATTGCTGGCAATCGAACGCGCCTGGGTGACCAAGATCGCCGCCGCCATCAGCGCCCACGTGCAGATCGGCTCGGGCGCGGCGGCGGTGGCCTTCGGTGGCGCCGGGCCGTTGGCCGCGTGCGCGGTGGCGGAGCAAGTCGGCATCCGGCGCGTCATCATTCCGGGCTTGGCCGCTGTCTTCAGTGCCTTCGGCATCGGCTTTAGTGACATCGCCCAGCACTACGAAGCGCGCCTGAGCGAACCCACGGAAGCGGGCTTGCAAGCCACCCTGGCCGAGTTGCTGCAACGCGCCCAGCGCGACATGTTCGCCGAAGGGATCGAACTGGCGCAGTGTACCCGGGAGCTGCGCTTACTCCGCCTGCGTAACGGTGTCGAGACGGTGGTGGCGCTGGACGGCAAGCCGGCGCTGCCGCCCGGTATGCAGCCGGGCGATCAACTCTCGCTATCACTGCGGGCGGTAAAGGCGCTCGCTCATGCCACGCTGGCGCCGCCAGGCGCGCCCCCCTCCGGCAGCGCCGTTGCCGGTGGTACTCGTCGCGTGCGTTTGGATGACGGCTGGCGCGACTTGCCCGTGTTCAACGTGGCGGCACAACCGGCCGGCGCAACCGGCGCCGGCCCCGCCATCATCGAAGAGCCGTTCTTCACCTGCCGCGTTCCCGCCGCGTGGCGCTTCGACTTCAAAGCCGGCGGCGACATCGTGCTGGAAAGCGAACCTCGAGAAGAGAGCTGACCATGAAAGTCGCCATCACCGAATACCTCCGCATCGACCTCGACACCGAGCAGTGGCAGTGCCGGCGCTGCGAGCACGTCATCGGCCCGGCCCGCCGCAATTACAAGGAGGGTCTGCTGGTCTACGACCGTGATCCGCGCGAGATCCACAAGCCGCTGCTCGATCCGGCAAAGTATCGCTTTACGTTCTCGCCCCATCCTGACTGGTGCCGCATCCTCGAGTACTACTGCCCGGGCTGCGGTGTCATGGTGGAAACCGAGTACACCGTGCCCGGACATCCACCGCTCCACGACCTCGATCTCGACCTCGATGCCCTCAAGGCCCAGTGGCAGGATCGCCAACCCAAGCCCTAGCAGCCGCGCGCCACACGGATTGGAGAGGGGAGGAACTTAGCACGCCATGGACACACCCGGGTGGGCGCACTCCGAACGCTGCGCCCAGAGCGCATCTGGCTTGCGCCCTAGTCCGTCTAATCCGTTTAATCCGTTGTAACCCCCTATCCCAAATGCGGCGTCTCTCAGTCGACATCGGCGGCACGTTTACCGACTGCTTCGTGGTTTGGGATCGGCGCTCGGTCGAGACCAAGGCCCTGACGACGCATCACAACCTCGCGCTGGGATTCAAGCAGGCGCTAGCGGCGGCCTGTGACGAGCTGGGCCTGGAGCACCAGGAGCTGTTGTCGGGGGTCGACTCGGTGCGCTACGCCACCACCCTGGGCACCAATGCTTTGATCGAACGCAAGGGGCCGCGCCTGGGCCTGCTGGTCACCGCCGGCTTCAAGAGCGTGGTGCCGCTGTCGCGCGGGCGCGGCTACGGCGAAGGGCTCGACCCGCTGGCGCAAATGGATATCCCGCGCGCCCAACGGCCGCTGCCATTGGTCCCGATTGAAATGATTCGCACCGTGCGCGAGCGCATCGACGCCGGCGGGCAGGTCCTGTTGCCGCTCGACCGGGACGATTTGCGCCGCCAATTGCGCGACCTCGTCGACCGCGGCGCCGAAGCTCTGGTGGTGATGCTCACCAATAGTGTGGTTGATCCGGCGCATGAACTGCTGGTGCAGGATGTCTTCCTGGAGGAGTACCCCGGCCACATGCTGGGGGCGATCCCGATTCTGCTGTCGCACCAAGTCGCCGGCCGCAAGGGCGAATACGTGCGCGCCATGTCGGCCATCCTCGACGCCTTCTTGCACCAGACCATGTACCACGGGCTGGGCTCGCTGGCGTTGCACCTGCGCCAAAGCGGCTACCGCAAACCCATGCTGGTGGTGCACAACTCCGGCGGGATGGCTCAGCTCAACTCCACCGCCGCGCTGCAAACCATCCACTCCGGCCCGGTCTCCGGCATCGCCGCCGCCGAACACCTGGCGGCACAGGCCGAGCTCGGACACGTTGTCGCCACCGACATGGGCGGCACCAGCTTCGACATCGGCCTGGTGGTGGCCGGCGGCATCAAGCACTACGACTTCCAGCCGGTGATCGAACGTTGGTTGGTGAGCGTACCGATGGTCCACCTCGCCACCCTCGGCGCCGGCGGTGGCTCGATCGCCAGTTACGAGCCCATGCACGGCACCGTGCGCATCGGCCCGCACAGCGCCGGCTCCGACCCCGGCCCCGCCTGCTACGACCGCGGCGGGCTACAACCGACGGTAACCGACGCCGACTTGCTGCTCGGCTACCTCGACCCCGCCAACTACGCCAACGCCCAGATCGTGCTCAACCCCAAGCGCAGCATGCTGGTAATGGAAGCGCTCTGCGACGAGCTGGAGAGCGATCTGATCGAGACCTGCAAGCTGATCAAACGCACGGTCGACAACGACATGGCCAACGGCATCGCCACCGAGCTGCGCGCGCGCGGCTACGAGCCGGCGGAGTTCACCCTGTTGACCTATGGCGGCAACGGCCCGCTGCACGCCTGCGGCATCGCCGAGGCGCTGCGCATCGATCGCATTCTGGCACCACCGTTCAGCGCCGTCTTCTCCGCCTGCGGCGCCGGCAACCTCAACCAGATGCACATCCACGAGCAGTCCGTCTACCTCGTGCTCTTCGACGCCAACGCCAAACGCCTGTTCTCTGACTTCCATCGCTTCAACCAAACCGTCGCAGAGCTCGAAGGCCGCGGTCGCGACGATCTGCTCCGCCAGGGCGCCTGCGCAGCTGATATCCGCCACCGGCTCGAACTCGACATGCGCTACGGCAACCAGCGCGTGCAGACGGCGGTGGTGAGCGACCGCGCTCGGCTGGGCAGCGTCCACGACGTGCTCAGCCTGATCGACCGCTTTCACCGCAGCTACGGCGGCCGTTTCGGCGACGGCAGCCAGGCGCCCGAGGCCGGCGTGCGCATCAACACCATGCGGGTCTGCTCGTACCTCGAGCTGGAGACCGTGCAGTTCACGGACATTCGCCCTAGCGGCACGCCCGTTCGCGCAATCGAAGCTGTCAGCAGCCGCGCTTGCCACTTCACCGGCCACCAGCGGCCGTTGCCGACCCGCAGCTACGACGAGCGCGCGCTCGCAGCCGGCGTCGTCATCCCAGGCCCGGCAGTTGTGACCACCCGCCATACAACCTACCTAGTCGAGCCCGGCTGGCAGTACCAAGCCTGCGGCCAGGGCGCGGTCTGGCTGACGCGCGCACCGCGCCAGTAGCCATCTTCGGTCGGCGCGCGCCGCTGAGCGGGCGTTGACTTCCGCCACCGCCGCGCCTTTGATCAGCGGCATGGAACGACTACGGATCATTTTCTTCGGCACGCCCGAATTCGCCGTGCCCTCGCTGCGCGCACTGCTGAATGGCGGCGAGGAGATCGTCGCCGTCATCTGCCAGCCCGATAAGCCGGCGGGCCGCGGCCAGAAACTGGTGGCCCCGCCGCTCAAGCAATTGGCCGCCGCCCGTGGCGTGCCGGTGCTGCAACCGGAGAAGTTGCGCGCGCCGCAGACGCTGGAGGCGCTGCGTGCGCTCGCCGCCGACCTGATTGTAGTGGCCGCCTACGGCAAGATCCTTCCGCCCGCCGTTCTCAGCCTGCCCCGCTTCGGCTGCATCAATGTGCACGCCTCGCTGCTGCCCAAGTATCGCGGCGCCGCCCCGATCCAGTGGGCCCTCCTCAGGGGCGAAACGGTTACCGGCATCACCATCATGCAAATGGACGAGGGCATGGATACCGGCGACATTCTGCTCCAGCGCGAAACCCCGATCGCCCCGAACGAAACCTACGGCGAATTGCAAACCCGCCTCGCCGAACTCGGCGCCGAGGCTCTGCTGGCGGCAATCGTCCAACTAAAGGCAGGCACGTTACGGCGCCAGCCGCAGGACAATGTGGCCGCAACCATGGCGCCCATGGTCAAGAAGGACGACGGCCGCCTCGACTGGACGCGCACCGCGCCCGAGCTGGCGCGCGCCGTGCGGGCTTACAACCCGTGGCCGTCAGCCTACACCACGTTGGCGGGCGAGCTGCTCAAGATCCACCGCGCCCACGCCGTCGCCGCCATCGCCGGTCCGCCCGGTACGCTCGCCGGCGGTGGCGCGTTGGTGGTCGCTTGCGGCAGCGGGGCGTTGCGCCTCGATGAGTTGCAGCTCGCCGGACGTAAGCGGCTGGCCGCCGCCGACTTCGTGCGCGGCCTGCATCTGGCACCGGGGACGCGCTTAGGCGCCGCCTGAAGCCCACGGCACCGGCGGGGCGCTCATTGGAAAGGCAGGGTCTGCAAACTCGTTAACGGAGGGTTTCGGAGTCATCGCGTTGCCGCGGCAACAGGTTCCCCGGCGGAAGTCAGATTGGGGCCGTGCCTGCCGCGCGCTTGTCGCGCCCGGAGTGGCAGGCACAGCCTGCCCTACTACTTCAGGAACAACTGACTTTGTCCGTGGCCCTAATTGGCCCTAATTGGGAATGCCGTTGACCTTGCCCGGGTCCGCCGAGTAAAGTCGCGCGCAATGACTGCGCGCGTGTTGATCGCTCCGTCGCTGTTGTCGGCTGACTTCGCTCGCCTGGGCGAGGAGGTGCGAGCGGTTGACGCCGCCGGCGCCGACTGGCTTCACCTCGATGTGATGGACGGGCACTTCGTGCCTAACCTCACCATCGGACCGATGGTGGTGGAGGCCGTCCGCAAGCACACACAGCGGCCACTCGACGTCCACCTGATGATCGAACAGCCTGAGCGTTACATCGGCGCCTTCGCCAAGGCCGGCGCCCGGTACATCTCGGTGCATTACGAGACCTGCCCGCACTTGCACGCGGTGCTCCAGCAGATCCGCGCGGCCGGGGCGGAGCCCGGCGTGGTCATCAATCCGGCCACGCCGCTGGCAGCGATCGAGCCGGTCCTGCCGGACGTCGCCTTCATCCTCATCATGACGGTCAACCCCGGCTTCGCCGGCCAAGCCTTTATCGAGTCGGCGATGGGCAAGATCAGCGCCGCCCGCGATATCAAACGCAGCCAGCGGCTGTCATTCCTGATCGAGGTCGATGGCGGGGTCAAAGTCGACAACGCCGTGCGCATCATTGCCGCGGGGGCGGAGGTGTTGGTCTCGGGCTCCGGTGTTTTTGGCACGCGCGACTATCGCGCCACCATTGCCGCGCTGCGCGGCAGTGCGCCGGCACGCAAGCGCTCCTAGCCCCGCTAAGGTCGGACTCGCCTGCGTCGCGCCCAAGTGCTGGTGGGCTCCTTGCAAATTTGGCCTACTGTGGTAGCAACGGCGTCGCCACGGCGTGAGATCGCCCAATCAACCACGGGGTGTAGCTCAGACTGGTAGAGCGCACGGTTCGGGACCGTGAGGTCGCTGGTTCAAGTCCAGTCACCCCGACCATCTCCCATTTTCCTATGGGTCGCATAGTCGTCTTCGGGCTCCTCGCACTTGCGTTGCACGCCATCGCGGCGGCGGCGGCGGACACCTCCGTCGCCGTGGTTAGCGGCGCCGAGTTGTTGTACGTGCGCCGCGGCCCCGGCACCAACTTCCCCGCCTTTGCCACCATCGAACGGGGCGAGCGCGTCGAGGTCGAACGCCTCGAGGGGGTATGGGCGCAGGTGCGCCTCGCTTCCGGGCAGAATGGATATGTCCATAGCACCTTCCTGGCGTTCCCGGGCGAGAAGGGTGCAACCGTCATGGTGCTGGCCACACCGACAGCGCCGGCAGCCACGTTGACACGCACCCAAGTGACCCGCACCAGCAGCCCGGCGCCGACTCCGAGCCCAACCGTGACCCCAACCGTGGTGTACGAGCCGACAGCGACGCCGACTCCGCCGGCGGCGGCTTTGTCGCCTGACGCCGCCGGCGACTCAGACGAGGTCAAGGCGTTGCGCCGCGAGGTTGAGCGCTTGACCACCACGGTTGATACCCTACACAAGCGTCTCGGCGACTGGCAGGCGCAGCCGAACACCAGCGCGGCGACCGGTGAGCACCCGTGGCGCACACCTACCATCACCGTGCTTGTGCTGATCGCACTGCTCGTGGGCTGGGTGGCCGGCGGCGCCTACGGCCGTCACAGCGAGCGCCAGCGCCGCAATCGCATCCGCTTCTGAGCAAGTGAACCACAGCCGAGTGCGGCGCTCACATCGACTTGGTAGCCGTCGGCGAGATCGGTCCGCCCCAGCCGTCTTGAACCCGCCCGCGGAGCCTGGTTGTTTTGCTCGCTCGGTTCGGTAGGTCCATAGTCCAGATAGTCCAGATATGACTCCACCCTCCTCAGTGATGGCAGTGATGGAGAGGGAAGCCCAATACCCAAACCGGAAGCACGCGGAGTTGACGAACTGGGCGCGACTGGCGGAGTTGCGCAAGGCTGCCGGCTTCACCCAGGAGGAGCTGGCCGCCGAGATCGGTGTGTCACGTCCGCACACTCCTCCCCCGCCGGCCGCTTGTCATTTTCGCCGTTTCGCCGTTTCGTGCTGTCGTGATCTTCTGCGCCTCCGACCAGTCCGCGCAATCACGGCACTAACGACGGCACAAGAGCACGAAGATCGGCTCGACTGGCCCGCCGGAAAGCCGGTTCTCGCGCAGAGTTACCATGGCAGACGCCAAGCCGGAGTTGGATGTAAGCACCGTCTCGGCTCCCCTTCGCGACATCGCGTCTTGGCGTTCAGGCGCCCGTCCGCGTTTCGAATGATCGTGATCACCGGCTGATTCAAGACGAGTGAGGCACCCTCGACACCTCCGGCGAGCAGCGGACGGAGCCGCACCGTGAGATCTGCCTGCTCGAGTGTCAGAAAGGGGGGGGCGTGGCGAAGTCAGGGGCGTCCGCGAGAGCGAGTCCGTGGAGCCGGATGGACGGGTCCGGCAATACCGTGACCGAGAGCGCGGTGAACGTAACCGGGCGGCCCACTGCTTGTGAGGCAGCGCGCGCGATCGCCGCCCGGACGCGCGGCGTGCCCACGACGAAGGGAATCACCAGCACCGCGGCAACCGCCAGGAGCGCGAGCACCGCAACAGTGGCACCAACCCACTTCCAGAAACGTTTCATTATCCGGCACCGCAACGAACGCCACGGGCGTCGCCCTAATGCGACGCGGCGGTGACCTCAGCGCCCGGATACTAGAAGACTGCGCCCGCGATCAAGCGATTGAATGAGTCCCGCAGGCTCCCCAACGCACGCGCTTCGTCAATGTCGTCGGGCGTGAGGGCATTCATGGAGAACTCTTGTACACGCTATCCGACGTGTCAATCTCGTCGGCGACTACCAGCAGCGATGGGGACACTCGGAACATGCGTTCGCCGTTCATTCACAGTACGGAGACAACTGTCGCGCCAAGGCACCGAGCCGCGAAGAAGACGTGAGGTAACGAGCCCCGCGAAGAGCCGCCAGCCGTCGCCCGAAAGATCGTGTCGGTTCGAGCAGCTGGTCACTCTTGCCTCTTGCCGGACCGACAGCAAGTTGACTTCTGGTCAATTCGCTATAGGCTGCCGAAATGAAGCGCCGCGGCGTGACTCGCCTCATCAAGAAGGCAGCTGCCGATCAGCGCTTGATCTTCACAGGCCATGCGCTCGACGAGATGGATGCGGAGGGTGAGACACGCGCGAGTGTGGCTTCGGCGCTGGCGAATGCCGGTTCGTTCATGCTTCAGAAGAACGGGCGCTGGCGGGTACATGGCGAGGGGCTCACGGTAATCGTTCAGATTGACGAGGCTGGCGTGATTGTTTGGACTGTGTTCGCGGGGTGAGACAGATGCTGAAACAGTGCCCAAATTGCGGCGCGGCTCGTACCGAGCCGCAGAGGATTAGACGGGAGCGCCATGTGGCGGGCCACGTGTTTACGGCCGACCTGCCGGCCCGTGTCTGCGCGGGTTGCGCGACCACCTATTTCGACGACCTCGTGGTCAGCCAGTTCGATGCCCTGGTGGCGGCAAGACTTGCGGAAGCCGGGGTGACCGAACCGGAGGCGTTGAAGTTCATGCGCAAGGGGACGGGGCTGCAAGCAAAGGAATTCGCCGAGCTGCTGGCTGTCCGGCCCGAAACGGTTTCCCGCTGGGAACAGGGGAAACGCCCGATCGACCGCGCCACCTACGCTGTCATGCGGCAGCTCGTGTACGAGTGGGCGCGCGGCGTCACGGCGACCAGAGACTACCTGCGTTCGCTCTGCAGGCCGAAACGACTCCCGAAGACAATCAAGATCGCGCTGCCGCGCGCGGCGTAGCTCGGGGAGGCTCGCCACGCCCTAACGAAGAGCGCGTCGACGCGGACGCGCATGTCTGAACGGAGAACACTTCGCCGCCCATCGCGGCAACAGGCGAGCGCGACGGCGTGTTGCACGATCGGAACGTTGCCGGCCGTCCGCTGGCAGCGCCCTCGCCTTGGTGAGCTGCTTGATGCTGCAGACCCTGAGGACATCATCGGCCGACACACCGCGAAGAACGTTCACAGAACGCTGACCACGAGCGCATAGTCGGAGCAGTTCCATCGCGGATCGGTGGGGTTCTGGGTACGGTGTTTCCCGAACTGGTCGAGGGTCGTCGTGTGGAAGCACTCGTTTCCCAGCTCGCCAAAGGTAGAGGAAATACCCGGTAGCGCCTCATCATAGAGACTCTTGAGATCATCCAGGCTTGGCAGACGCCAGCCGCGCAGATCGTGGTAGGTGAGTTCCTTAACGAGCGTCTCCGCCTGCATCGACGTATGGGAATCGGGTGAGACTGGGCGCGTTGTCCAAATCAAAAACCGCTCTGTGTCGAACACCAGATCTCCGGAGATGGGGAGGAAGCGCCCCTCCAGGAGCGGATAATGGCAGCGTTTTGGCTCCCCGGACAGTACGGCCTGAACCGCGTATGAGTCGGCGTCTCTGTGGAAGTACGTCGAATTGTCACGAGGGCAGTATTTCCAGTGCACGCGCTCGTTCTGGTCATTGGCGACTGTATTCGTGTGATAGCAGATTCCCGAGTCCATCGAGAGGAGAACTGGGGTGCGAGGCACGCTCTGCATCTCGTTCACGGAAGGTAGATGCCAATCGCAAACGCCCCGATAGTTCAGCCGCGACACCAGCCGTTCCGCGCCCACCCAGCTACGCTTGCCGAGCGAACTCGTGAGCCAGATTGTCTTGTTGTTCGTGTCTCGCGTGAGCCGATTACCCAGGCTCACGAATCGAGCCTTCATGAGATCATATCGGCTCCCGCAGCCCTCATCCGCAAGCATGGCCGAACGTACGAGGAGCATCTGTGGAGACACAGCGGCCACATCCAATTCGGCGGCAAAGAAACCATTCAAGTAGTCTTGCTTGAGGCGCCGTGCATCCGCCCGCGGTACCGGTATGTCCGCACTGACGTAGAGAACGTCCGGCGGAAGATCGCGCCCGTAGTCGTCCGCGCGCAGCTCCAGCGACAGGCCGCCCTTCGGCACTTTCAATACCAGCGGCCTGCCGTCGCGTTCCACGACGAGCTCCGTTGATTCTGTTACGACGGTCGCCCAAAGACGCTCGAAATCCGTGTCCGGTCGCACGGGAATGCTGTTGTAGCTCACCAGCATATCGCCCGCGCGGAGTCCCGCCGCGTGCGTGCTCCTGCTATCTTCAGCGACAAACAGGAATCGGCTCCACGGATATGCCTGCCGGCCGAAATTCTTCGAGGTGATCGTGACTGGAAAAGTCTGCGCATCCGCATCATAGGAGCCAATCGTGATCGTAAGGGCGTCGTGGCCGGAGATCCGGAACGACTTCTTCGAAATCTCATCCATTTGCTGGAGCAGGGGCCGGATCTGTTCATCATAAGCGTTCTGGAGGGCTTCCCCTGCGCCTTTGAACTCCGTGCGGATCGATCCATTGCGCCCGGCGCCCGCCGCGGCTTGGCGGGCGCTGAACTCGGCGTCGGTCTCGAATTCATCCTTCTGTGCCACGTGCGAAAGAGCCCGGCTTCGCGCCGCGGCGATGGAGAGAATGCGCTTGGAAAGCTCCTGGCGCATCGCGCTCCGGATCCGCTGTATCTCGGCATCCAATGCCTGCAACTCGCGAAGCGCGTCCGCCAGCGAGTCGACCATCGAGGCCTTGTACTGCTTGCGTTTCTCCTCGACTTGCTTCTGGATGGCTGCGAGGCGTGCGGCCTCCTCCTCCTGACTGCGGCGCATCTCTTCCTGCTGCTGCTGGCGCTGCTTCTGCTCCTTCGCGCGCGCTTGCTGCTCAGCCTCGATGCGTTGCGCTTCGAGCTGCTTGGCCTTGAGCGCCGCCTCGGTCGCGCGACGCGCACGCTCCGCTTCGCGGCGGGCTCCTTCGTCTCGTTGTGCCGCCGCCCGTGCCTCCGCCGCCTGCAGCCGCGCGAGTTCTTTCTCGAGTTCTGCGGTCTGCCCTTTGATGCCGCCAATACGCCGCGCCACCGATGGCATGAAGATGAAATCGCCGAGACCGAAGAAGGCCCCGTCTTTCGGTGTCTGTGTGTGGTTGCGGGCGCGGGCGTCGGAGAACACCCGTTCCTTGATACGGGTGCCAAGTTCGGAGGCGGTGATGAAATCATCCGCCGACTCCAGAATCTCCAGCAAGCGGCCCGTGAACACGGAATGGCCGCCAGGTCCGCCATCGAGAACCGTCTGATTGGCATCGCCCGCTGTGAGCACCTGCCTCACCGGTTCGCGCGCGATCTGCTCGAGATAGGCGAAGTCACGGCTGGTCTTCTTCGCCTCCCCGGCACGCGTCTCAACCAGTATGCCGCTGTAGCACGCGTCCATCACGAAGAAGACGTGTTTTGCCCGGATGCGCTTGGAGACGTCGTCGCGCAGAGTGCCCATGGTGATGACGGTGCGCATGTCCTCGAAGCTGCCGTCGTGCGGCACCAGGAAGCCCATGTTGCCGAAGTCGGTTTTCTCCTGACCACCGTGACCGGCATAGAATACGAAGACGCCGTCGTCCTTCGGAACCTGCGACAGGCGATTGAGTAACAGGTCCGTTATGTTAGACCGCGTGGCGTCCTCGTTGTACAAGGTGTAGATCTGGTCGAAGGCGAATCTGGCCCGCAGTAGCCGCTCGACCGCCTTTGCATCGGACACCGCGTATCCGAGCTGGCGGTCGGGGGGAAGCTGCGGATAACGATCGATACCGATGATCACCGCGTGCATGCGGTTGTAGAGCGGAATTTCCGCCCACTGGTTATCCGCGCCCTTTGTGGCCAACAGCTTCAGGCCCCGCGTTTCCTCCGCGCGGACAGCACTGCGGCACACCAACAAAACGACACACAGCGCAACAAGCGCCAGCCATGCACCGACCGGGGTTTTCATGAGAACCTCGCCTGCGTCCGGGAAATGCTCACGACCGAGGTTCGCTACCATGCACTCGACGAACCAGTCAACGCGCGGAACGCCCGCTTCTCAACGCGTGAGCAAGTTCACAAGGACGGGGCTTCTCAGCGCTTGCCCACTCGGCCCGATCGTTGTAATGCCTTCGTCGTGCGCCAAGGTTTCGGTGGTTTGGCACCGTGCGGTGCTGCTTCGCTGATGGTCGCGCTGACTGCTGTTTGTGTGTCGCACAGCAGGGCCATTCCGGCGCGCAGCACGCAGGCTGCCCCGGATGAGGAGAAGCGCTCTTCAATCCACGAGGTGGACGGCTTTGCGCAGCTTTCAGAAAACGAGACGCTGGCGCAGACGCGCGCCAACGCCTTTGCCAGCGCGAAGCGACAGGCACTGGAAGCGGCGCGCACCTTCGTGCGGTCCAAGACCGCGGTCAAAGATTTCCAGGTCGAGTACGACGTGGTGCAGGCGGCGTCAGAGGGTGAGGTTGCCGTGCTCGAGCAGAAAGACTTCGGGGTCGAAAACAACTCCCGGTATCATGTTTGGGTCCGCGCAGAAGTGACCTACACGCTGAGGTCCAGACGGCCAGCCGTCGTTGCGTCGACCGCAGGACCGGAAGAGACAGACGTGCTCCTCGACTCGGATAGCCCACTGACGGTGCGGGTATGGACTGAGAAGAAATCGTACCAAACCGCAGAGTTGGTGAAGGTGTTCATCGTTGGCAACAAGGATTTCAACGCCCGCTTGGTTGACATTCAGCCGGACGGCACCATCCTGCAGCTCTTGCCGAACGACCACCGCAGGGACAGCCGTTTCAAAGCCGGCAGGGTTTACGAGATCCCCGGCGAGGGCGACGGATTCAAGCTCGAAGTGAATCCGCCGTACGGCGAGGACCGCATCGAGGTGTTCGCCAGCGACGCCACGATAGGCGTCGTGGGGACGGAGCCGGTCGTCGGAAGTGGCGGACTGCGGCGGGTCAGTAGCACTGCCGAGGAGATGAGTAAGTCCATTCGGGGGCTGCGGATCGCTCCGACAACCGCGGGCTCGGCCGCCGGTGAATTCTACGAGGCGAGCTGGAGCTATCGGACAGCCGC
>JACQVA010000240.1 GCA_016210005.1 Deltaproteobacteria bacterium
CATTGGGGTGACCTCAGAGCTGGCAACGCGGGTGTGGCAGCATAAGAGCAAGGTAGTGGAGGGTTTTTCGGGCCAAGTACGGCGTTGACAAGCTGGTCCGCTACGAAGCGCACGGCTGCGCAGAGACCGCAATCGTGCGGGAGAAGCAGCTGAAGCAGTGGCGCCGCGCCTGGAAGATCGAGCTAATCGAAGCTCAGAACCCGGACTGGCGAGACCTCGATGACGAGATCGTATAGCGCTGGCGGGTCGTAGCGAGCCGGTGCCGTGGATTCCCGCTTTCGCGGGAATGACAGATTGCGTCCCTTTCGGCCATGGGCCTCGGCCTGACAGTACACAGTACTGTCAGACTGGTGAGGATTTGCCCGGTCGGCTGCACGTCACCCACAGATTTGTCGCACACCCTCGGACTGCGGACGGCGAGGCTTTTCGTTGACTCGCCGATTCCGCTTTTGTAGTGAGCCGGACATGCACATACGATTGCAGCGGCTGGCGCGGGTGTGGCTATTCGCGCTTGTAAGTCTTGGCAACGGCTGTGGCGGCACCGTCGAGGAGACCCAACCGCTCGATAGTGCGGCGGTGCTCCAGCGCGGTCCGAACGCAGTCGGAGTAACCACCGTGGAGTTCGTGGATACCAGCCGGCCGACGATGCCCAACGGTAGCTACGAAGGTGCACCAACGCGGACGCTGGTTACGGAGATCTGGTATCCAGCCACTCCCGACGCTGATGTCGATGATGAAACGCGTGACGCGGCATTTCTCCCCGGCGGGCAACGCTATCCGTTGATCGTCTACAGCCATGGCTTCATGGGTACACGCGCGGGCGAAACCTACATCGTTCAGCAACTGGCCAGCTACGGCTACATCGTAGCCTCGGCCGATTATCCGCTGACGAACTTCAATGCCCCGGAGCGGCCCAACGGGGCCGACGTGGTGAATCAGCCCGCCGACGTGAAGTTCCTGATCGACCAGCTGCTGGCACTCGACAGTGCGCCCAGCGGCCTGCTGGCGCGGCACATCGATCACGACCGCATCGGGCTGGCTGGGCTTTCGCTCGGTGGGCTGACCACTTACTTGGCGGCGTTTCATCCCACCCTGCGAGACCCGCGCGTACGGGCCGTGGCCGCCATCGCAGGTCCCGGCTGCTTCTTCACCCCGGCATTCTTCGGCGACCGCCGCGTTCCCCTCATGATCGTGCACGGCGACATCGACGCGATTGTCCCTTATCAACAGAGCGCCCCGGCGGTCTTCGCCGGCGCCAATGCGCCGAAGTACTTGGCGACCATTACGGGCGGTTCGCACACCGGCTTTGCCGGCGTTGCCTCGATCTTGTTTGGCGGACTGCACAACCCCGACAGCGTGGGCTGCGCTCAGCTCGGCCGGCCCAGCACGGGCGGCAACAACGAGGAGCTGCTGCGGCAACTAGGCGGTGCCGAGGCGGGGCTGGTGCGTGGTGACTGCCCGCCGGCGTGCGCCCCGGGACCGCAACCCAAAGCGATCGAGCCCGCCCGCCAGCACGAGTTGGCGTTGCTCACCTTGGTGCCGTTCTTCGAGGCCTATCTGCGCGACAGCCGGCGCCACCGGCAGTTCCTGGAAGATGCACTGGCCGGTGAAAACCCAGAGCTGAGCGTAGAGTACCAGCTCTAGGGGCAGTGTGCCCGCATCGCGATTCACTCACCACCCCCGCAAATCGATCGCCCAGCTCTCGTCTACCTGCTCGCCCGACACCAGGTGGAGGCGCTCGTGGTAGGCGATGGTGGGGTCAATGTGGGCCGGCCAGACGCGGATGCGATCGCCGACGCGCACCGGTTCCTCAGGGGCGAAGGTGATGTGCTCGTCGGAGCAGAACCAGACCGCGGCCCCGTCGATTGTCGGATTGCCGTGATCCATGCCGAGGGCCTTCAGCCCGCAGTCGGCGACGGCGTAAGCGGCGGAGCGCGAGATCACCGTGGCCAGCACGCTCAATCCGCGCCGAAAGGGCAAGCCGAGCTTGGCGTAGGTGTTGTCCATCAAGGCGTACGAGCCGGCTTGAATCTCGTTTGCCCAGACGTTGCAGTCGTAGGTGCCGGTGCCACCGGCCGAGATCAATTCTCCGCCCACGAGTCGGTGCGCTGCCAGTAGGAGCTGCATCGACTCGCCACACAGCCGTGCCCGCGCCTCGCGATCATCGAGCCCGACCACGTGCCCCTCGTAGCCCATCACGCCGCGAACGCTGAGGCCGTGGCGGCGTGCTAAGTCGGCCAGTCGGCCGGCGTCCTCCGGCATGCAGCCGCAGCGCGGCAGGCCGACGTTGACGTCGATCACCACTTCACGCAGGCCACCGGCCGCCGCCGCCATGATCGTGGCCTCCGAGTCAACCGCAACCGTGATGCGAGCTTCGGTCACCGCCAGCCGCCGCGCGTCGAGCACCTCGTTGGCGAGCAAGAGGTCGTCGCGCAGTCCGGCAGCTGCCATTCCTTCAACCTCGCGGATGGTGGCGCAGGTGAAACTGCGGTGGCCGTGCGCCGCCTGGCGGCGGGCGAGCGCAGTGCACTTGTGCGCTTTCACGTGTGGCCGCAAGCGAGCGCCCGGCAGCGCGGCGGCCATGGCGGCCAGGTTGTGCTCGAGCACCCCCGCGTCCGCGAGCAAGGCCGGGGTCTGCAAGTCGTCGATCGTCATGGCTTCCTTGTCTACGCGCCACCCCGTGCCGGTGCAACTAGCGCAAGCCCCGCGCGCTGCTTGACACGTTTGCCGAGCGCGTAGTTAAAGGTCCTGGCTTCACTGTGTTCGCAGAAAACGCCATGACTCGTTGGAGCGCGATCTGTGCGCTGTTGCTAGTGCCCGTGGCCGTTGCCGCCGCCGAGGTTCGTGCCATCCGCGCCAGCGGCGAGTACCGTATGGGCGACAACGATACTCGCGCCGAGGGCAAGCGCCTGGCCCTCGCCGACGCCAAGCGCCGGGCGCTGGAACAAGTCGGCACCTATGTCGAGAGCATCTCCGAGGTGCGCGACATGAAACTCGGGCGCGACGAGATTCGTGCCTACACCGCCGGCATCGTCGAGGTGAAGGAAGCCATCGAACACACCGCCCTCGACGCCGATGGGAAGTCGATGGTCATCAGCGTCGAAGTGGTTTGCGATATTGACCCCGCCGTCCTCACCAAGCAGATCGAGAACCTGCGCCGCAACGAGGCGGCAGGTCAGCAGCTGCAACAACTGCGTGCCGAGAACGACGCGCTGCGCCGTCGCCTGGCCGAGCAATCGCGTTCGGTGGCTGAGGCAAGAACGCCGGACGATGCTCAACGGCTTAGCCGGCAGCGCGATACAACCTTGACCAACCTCGAGGTGGGCGATCTGCTGGCGCGTGCGTGGGTGGCGCTGGGCTCGGAGCAAGGGACTGTGCTCGCCGGCGCGTCGACGCCGGCTGGCAGGGGGCGGGCCCGCCCCCTAGTCCTCCAGGCGCTTACGCTCGATCCCGACAGCGCGCCCGCCCACCAAGCCATGGGTGGCTTACTATATGAGGAAGGCAACTGGGATGGTGCGCTCGCCGAGTTCCGCGAAGCTCTGCGCCTCCAGCCGCGCTCGGCCGCCGCTCACGGGGGGCTGGGAAACGCGCTCCAGAGTAAAGGCGCGCTCACTGACGCCATCCGCGAATACCGTCGCGCCCTCGCCCTCAACCCTGACTCGGTCCTAGCGCATAACAACCTCGGCTCAGCGTTGCTCGCCAAAGGTGACGCAGAAGGAGCGGCGCGGCAGATGCGTGAGGTGATCCGGCGCAAACCGAACTTCGCGCCGGCACACGTCAATCTCGGTATCGCACTGAAGGTCAAGGGTGATCTCGCCGGCGCCGTTAGCGCGCACCGCCGGGCATTGGCCCTCAAGCCCGACTACGCCGAGGCACACTACAATCTCGGCATCGCGTTAGAGGCCAGCGGCGCGGTGAACGAGGCCATCGGCGCCTACCGCGAGGCCCTGCGTCTCGCGCCGGATCATGCCGACGCGCACAATAACCTCGGCATCGCCTTGGCCAGCACGGGTGATTGGACCGGTGCGATCGACGAGTTTCGCCGGGCCCTGCGCCTCAAGCCGGACCATCCCAATGCCCATTACGGCTTGGGGGTGGCGCTGGAGAATACCAAGGAGCTGGACGCGGCCGCCCACGCCTACCGGCAGGCGCTGCGTGTCCGGCCACATTTTGCCTCGGCGCACTACCAGCTGGCGGGCGTGCTCAAGGCTAACGGCGACGTCGCGGGGGCGATCGCCGAGTTCCGCGCCTACCTCCGCGATACCGCGGACGGCGAAGCCGAAAAGCACAGGGTGCGCGCCATTGTCCGTGAACTGGGCGGTACGCCCTGACACACGAGGGCCTTTTTCTCAGAACCGTAGCTATGGCATCTACTTGAGTGCAGCTTGGCGCTAGGGCCTATTGACAGCAAAGCGCCGCCTGCGATAGGAGCAAGTTGTACTCGTCCGCTATTTCTCCGCGGGTAAACGGGAGGGAGAGGCGTGGTGTGGGTGTGGGTATCGCCTGGTAGTGCTGCAGACCGCTTGCGGTCGCCGGTGGACCCTTTTCGCGCTGCCCTCACACCGCGCCCGGCCCCCGTCGCTAGCCTGTCGAAGTTCTCTTGCTGCTCGTGTTCGGTACAATCAGCGAAGTCGCCGGCTGCGGCGTCAAGCGCGGGCTCGCACTGCCGCGGCCCGCCCCCCCGCGCGCGCACGGAAATGCCCGGCATCGGCAGCCGTGCTGGTCCGGGGCAAGTGTGTCGCGCTGCGATGTCTTAATGCTGGCTGTGAGGCCGGAGGAGAAGGGAAATGAGGTTAAGAAGGTTAGCAGTGAGCTGTGTCCTGTTGGGTACTGTCGTTGGCGCCCCGAACACGCAAGCGCAAACACAGACGGGCATCGTCGAAGCAGCCGCGCAGGGCGCGGTCTTCATGCCCGTGCAAGACACCAATCGTGAGAGCACCGGCTACTTGGTGGTCGGCAGAGTCGGGTATTTCGTCACCGATGCCTTGCAGGTGGCGATAGCGCCGCAGGTATACGGGAACTTCAAGGACACCCCATCCGGCGCGCTTACCGGTCGGGTGGATTACCACCTGTTGCCGGAGAGCACGACCGTGCCGTTCGTCGGCGTGCAAGGCGGCGTACTGTTTTCGTCTTCGGGAGGTGGCTTTGGCGGGGGTGGCGGAACCGATACCAACGGCGCGTTGGGCGGTCAGGCGGGAGTGAAGGTCTTCCTGACCAAGACCACCTCGGTCAACGCCGAGCTCGACTACATAGCCTCGACCGATGCCATGGATGAGGGGGCACTACTCGCCCTCTTCGGCGTTTCGTACTACTTCCGTTAAGTCTTCAGCCGTGGCGCTGCCCGCGGACGGCAACGGCCGTCGCGGGTGGCGCCGGGCGGAGGGCAGGTTTCTGTGAGGAACGAGCAATGCGGGTTCGTTACGAATGGATTCTCGGCGTCGGCTTGCTAGCGGCAGCGCAGGCCGCCCCCGCCCGGGCCGCGCCGCAGCCGGATATCCGCGCCGAACTGAGCGACAACTACGGCAGCAGTTGGGCGGTGGTCATCGGCATCGATCGCTACCGCAATTGGCCGTGGCTCAACTCGGCAGTGAAGGACGCCGACCAGGTCGCCGCCCGGCTGCAGTTGCTCGGCTTCGAGCATGTGATCACACTACGTGACAGCGAGGCGACACGTGCGGCCATCGTCGGCGTCTGGGAGCGCTTGCAGCGCGATACCCGGGCGGATGACCGCGTGCTGTTCTTCTTTGCCGGCCACGGCCAGACCGAATCCCTACCCAACGGCGACTCCAAGGGCTACCTCATCCCCGCTGACGCCAGCTGGGAACGCTACGCCGAGACCGCCCTCTCGGTCGATGAGCTGCGCGCTCTCGGCAAGCAGGTCCCGGCCAAGCATCTGCTCTATGTGATGGATGCCTGCTACTCGGGCCAGATGTTGCTGCGCGCCGGCCGTAGCGGCGCGGCGCCGGCGTGGCTGCGCAAGCCCGTGCGGCAGGTGCTGGCTGCCGGCCGTGCCGGCGAGCAAGTCATCGAGCAGGGCGGCAGCGGCTTGTTCACACGCATCCTGCTCGAAGGCCTTGATGGCGGCGCCGATCTCGACCACGACGGTATGATTACTGCCAGTGAGATCGGCGTCTACGTCAATCCGCGCGTGGCCAAGCTGTCGCAAGGAGCGCAAACGCCGCAGTTCGGGCGCATGGCCGGCGAAGGTGAGTTCGTTCTGGCCAAGAAAAGCGCCCCGGCGCGCCCGCTGCCCGCCTTGGCGCCGGTCATTACGCCGGTGCGGCCCCGCAGCAATTCGGTGCGCCTAGCCATCGGACGAGTGCAAGGCTTCGCGGTTGATGCCCTGGACCCCAACGGTGCTCAGCTCGCCGAGACGGTCTGGCAGCTCGACGGGCGGCAAGTGGGCACCGGCTTGCGCTGGAGCTTCTCCGGCGGCGCTCCGGGCTCGCACACCGTTCGCTTCGTTGCCCGCAGCCGCGAAGACCAGGGCGCTGCCGAGGAGTGGACGGTGGAAGTGGTGGCGCCCGATAAGCTGTTGCCGCGGGTGGCGATCGAGATCTCGGAACGACTTGGCGGGCGCGACTCGTCGTGCGGACTCCTGTGCGGCGAACTGGAACGTGCGCTACTCCAGCAGCGGGCCACAGTCGTCTCGCAAGAGCAGCTCGCGCGACTGCGCCAGCGCGACGTTACCCTGGCGCTGGATGACCGCGAGGCGGCGGCGGCCATGGGCGAGCGGCTGGGCGTCGACATCTTGCTCAGAGGTAGCTGCGAGGTGGGCGAGCCGCGCCGCCAGCGCTTCGAGGGGGTCGAGTTCTTCATCGCCGATGAAGCCACCTGTGAGGTGCGGGCGATCGAAGCGGCCACGGCATACATCAGCCTGTCCGAACGCCTGGAGAAGCCACGAAAGGACACCAGCGCCACCAGCGCTGACAGCGCGGTTACGCGTGCGCTCAAAGCCACGGTCGATGGGAGGGCGGCAGCCCTGGCCAAGCGCCTGATTTACAGCTGGAGCACGGCCGAGCCTCGGCTGTACGAGGTGCTGATCCGTGACGTGGAGGGCGCGGCACTTGGCGGCACGGAGACTAAGCTGCGCAGCCTCGAAGGCGTGCGCCGACTGCAACGGCGCAGCTACCAACAGCGCATCGCCGAGCTTAATCTCGAATACCAGGGCGATCAGGAGGCCCTCATCAATGGCCTGTATGACCTGGGCTACGAGCTGATCGGCGAGGATCCCGGCCGCGTAACCGTTCGACCACGGGCGCGAGCAGCTGGGGGTCAAGAATGAGCGTGCGACTGGCGGCCGTGCTGGCGGCGGCGTTGGCACTGGCGGGCTGCGCCGCCAATCGCGACAGTGGGCCGGTCGAGGTGCGCGTCTACGGCGAGCCGGCGGCGGCGGTGATGGCTGCTGCTCCCGGCGCGGCACCCGCCGCTCCCGGCGGCGGTGCCGGTACGCTGTTCGGCCGCGCCCTCGCGCACCAGCGCGTGGGCGTAGCCTTCTTCGATCGGGGCGGCTGCGGCGAGGTGCTGGCGACGGCCGAAGGATCGGTTCTCGCCGCGCTGCGCAACGCCGGCGCTGAAGTGCTTGATCAACCAACGCTGGAAAGACTGCGCGCCGATCGTACCGCCTACGAAGTGGCCATGAACCCGACCATATCCCAGCTGCGTGAACTGCGCGCCCGCTATCAGGTTGAGATTCTGCTCAGCGGATTCTGCTCGGCGGAAAGCGCTCAGGGCGTTGGCCTGCTGTGGGTCGGTACGGCGAACACTGATCTGCGCGCAACCCTAGCCGAAACCGCAGCTGTCATGGGCAACGCTACCAGCCGGCCCTTTGGAACCAGAAGTAACCCAAGCCCCGTGGCCGATACGGCGCTGGCCGCTAAGCGGCTGGCCATCGAGCGGGCGCTGGCCGATATGGTCAGCTTGGCGGGCTTGGGCACCGTCGTCGTCGCCGCCGAGCAGCCGGTGCGGCTGACGTACGCGGAGAAGCTGCGCCGCGGCGACAGCGCCACTGCGCTGGCCTTCTCGCCGGATAGCCGGCTGCTGGCTGTCGCGGAGACGGGCGCGGTGTCGCTGTGGGACGTGGAGCGTCAGAGCCTGCTCTGGCGCCAGAGCGGGGGCGGGCAAGTGCGCGCCCTGGCCTTCAGCGCCGACGGTGCCAGGCTGGTGGCTGGCGCAGACGATGGCCGGTTGCTGGTCTTGGATGTGCAACGGGGCCAAGCCCTCGCGCACTTGGGCAATGGCGAGGCCGTTACCGCTTTGGGCCTGAGCCCGAATGGACAGCACGCAGCCGTCGGCCGCCAGTCGGGTGAAGTTGCGGTCTGGGACCTCGCCGGCGGACAGCCGCTGGTGGAGTTCTCCGCCCACAGGGGCCGCGTGCAGATGGTGAGCTATACCCGCGATGGCCGCACCGTGATCTCCGCCGGGGTGGATCAGGCGGTTCAGTTTCTCGACGTCTACGGACGCCGCGCGCTGCGCTCGCTGGCGCCGGTCTTCCGTATGGGTGCCCTCCACTCCGCGGCCCTCAGCCCGTGTGGTCGCTTGTTGGCGCTCGGTTTGAAAGAGATTCGCGTATACAGGCACAGCGATCGAGTGGACACCGAGTTCATCCGCGCGGTGGATGTGCTCACCGGCGAGGAAGAGCAGCGCTTCGAGGCCCACGGCGATCCCGTCACCGCCCTGGCGTTCGGTCCGACGCGCGACTTCTTGCTCTCGGGCAGTGAGGATAGTCAGGTGAAAGTGTGGCAGCCCGATCGCGCCCGCGCGCTGTTGACCATCGCCTTCGGCTCGCCCGTTAACAGCGTTGACTTCAGCCGCAACGGCCGCTGGTTGGCCGCGGCTGGAGCTGCCGGTCTGCGCCTCTGGGAAGTCCGCTGAGTGTCCCCGAGCCGGCAAGCCCGATGGTACAGTAACCGGGCGAGCTTGCATCATCCGGGGCGGGTCGATACCAAGGCGCGGTGCGATGGTGCGAGCGATGGATGGCTTGGTGCGGGACGATTGCCCTGCTCTCGCAGTGGCCCGCGTTGGCGCGCGCGCAGATGCAAGCGCCGCCGCGATACCGGCTATCCGCGGCAGTGGCGCAGGTTGCGCCCCACATCGAAGGTGTGCTTGAGGTTGGCTTCACCAACCACAGCCACCGAGTGCTCGATGAGGCGGTGTTCGTCCTCTTCCCCAATCGGTTCTCCAAACCCGATGAGGGCATCAATGATTTCAATCGGCAGTTCGTTTACCCGGAGCAAGACTTCGATCCCGGCGCGCTGACGATCCTCGAGGCCGATGATGGCGGGCGCCGCGTTGCCCTCGCGCCGGTTCACCAGGCGGAAGTGCCCGATGGCAGCCTGGTCCGGCTGCCCATTACCCCGCTGGCGCCGGGGGCGACGCGATCCCTGAGGCTGCGCTTTCGCACCGTCGTGCCGCACCGATTCGGCAGCTTCGGCGAGTTTGATGGCCAACTCACGTTGATTGGCGGCTGGTATCCATACCTTGCCGCGCTCAGCGCCGATGGCTCGTGGCAGCTGGACGCGCCGCCGCCGCTAGCCGATTTCGAGGTCGAGCTGAGCATCGCACCGGAACTGGAAGCGGTACTCAACGGCCATCACATCAGACGGGCAGAGGCCGCAGCCAGGCTGCGATTTCCGTCGGTGCATTATTTGTCGCTGGTGGCGGCGCCGGAGCTGCGGCGCCGCGAGACCACCGCCGGCGGCACCCGCATCGTCATCTTCCAGCGCCCGCCGCGCCGCACTCTGCGCCACAGCTTCGGCCCCACGCCCGACGAGATTGTCAGCGCGACGTTGCACGACATCATCGCCCGGTGCCCGCAACTACTGTCGCAACGGCCGGCGGAGGTGATCGTCGTGCAAGCACCGCTGCGCCTGAGCCTCACTGCCGCGGCTGAAGGCATGGCGGTGATCTCGGACCGGGCCCTCAAGGTGCATTGGCTGCTGCGGCCGTTTCACGAGTTGCGACTGGCGCAGGCGCTCTACGCCGAGATGCTGCGGCCGCAATTGAGTGCCCGCGAACCAGCCCAGGACTACTGGTGGGTCAGCGACGGGCTGGCGCGCGTGTTGGCCGATCGTTTTGTTGCGCAAGCGCGTCCAAACACGCCGAGTGTGCAGGACTGGATCGATCGCTTCAATATCTTCGCGATCGTTGACCGCTTCGAGAGCGTGCCGAAGATCCCGTTCGTCGAGGCCTTCTTCGAGCGCGCTCGCGTGGCTGATCCGCTGCACAGCGAGATCGCCACGTTCAACAGCTCGCGACCTCCCGGGCGTGTCGTCCTCAACAAGCTGCGCGAGGTGGTCGGGCCGGAGCAATTCGCGGCGCTCGTTGATCGCTGCGCCGGCGCCGCCGAGCGTTTTCGCGGCTGCGTGTCGGCGGCTGGCGATCTTGACTGGGTTTTCGACCAATGGCTGCAACCCTACCCGGCGCTGAACTACCGCTTGGGGACGCTGAGGTTGAATCAACGCCAATCGGACACCTATCGCCATCAACTAAGTCTTTTGCGTGATTCCTCGCGTCCGGTCACGGAGCCGGTGACGGTACGGCTGCGCAGTTCCGGCGGCCGGGAGTTGGATCTGCGTTGGGACGGGCGCGGGGACGTTGGGCACCTCAGCGCCGAGACCACCGCGCCGGTCCGCCAAGCGGTGCTCGATCCCGAGCGCCGGCTGATCGAAGATCGCCGCGACGACAACTTTCAGCCGCCCTCACCCCAGCTCGTGCTCGATAGCGCCGAGGTCGAAATCAGCTCGACCGAATTCGGCTTCTCCGGCCTGATGGTCGGCCGCCGCCGCTACGACTATCGCCGGGACCTGGCCGCGGCCGCCTTCTACACCAACCGCAGCCTCGGATTTGCCGCCGGCGCGCGCGCCCACTGGGGTACGCCGATCGATGCCACCACCTACCGGCATAACCTCTACGCGTTCTATGGCTTCCAAGGGCTCAACGGCAGCTTCACCGATGCCCGCCGCCCGAATGATCGCACCCGCGGCCAGTTGGCCGCGCTCGGGTTGCGTTACGACTACACCAACGTCTTCGCCTGGGACAATCCCACCCGCGAGCGGAACCTGCGGCTTTATGCCGATTGGTACGACCGCAGCCTCGGCGGCAACTACGACTACGTGGACTGGGGTGCTCGTCTGATCGGCACTCACCCGCTATGGAGCCATCGCACTATTGGCGCGCTCGAAGTGCTCAATGGCTTCAGCGAGCCGCTCGATGGCAGTCGCGTGCCGAATCAGGGCTTGTACAGCCTCGGTGGCTCCCGCTCGATCCGCGGCATCGGCGCCGAGGACGAACTCGGCCGCAACATCTTCCTGCTGCGCGGCGAGTTGCGCCAAGCGGTGTATCCCGAAGTTGATTGGAATCTCCTCGACTTGCTGGTGCTGCGGCGCGGCCAGCTGCGGCTGTTTGCCGATAGCGGCCGGGTCAGCAACGCGACGGAGCGCATCTACGACGCCGGCGGCTGGGCCGTGGGTGTCGGGGCCGGTTTCGCCGCGGTCTACGAGTTTCTCGGCTTCTTTCCCTCGCTGGCCTACATCGAGGTTGCCACGCGGGTGGATGAGCCGCGCAAGGCCGGCGATGTGCAGTTTCTTTTCGGCACGCGGCAGGCATTCTGAGCCGTGCGGTGATGGTGCGGCGCCCGGCAGCGCTACCGTGGGGCTTGCCGCGCCTGGAAGCGTGCGTGTAAGTATGGCGTACAGACGAGAGAGGTGAACTGTGAACCGTGACGAACTGAGGCACCGCCTCAAGGTGCTGCTGATTGAGGGACTCAAGCTCGAGGACAAGCGGCCGGAGGACATCGCCGACGCCGAGCCGATCTTCGTCGAGGGGCTGGGGCTCGATTCGATCGACGCCCTCGAGCTGGTGGTGCTGGTCGAGGAGCATTTCCACATCAGCATCCCGGACGAGGAAGTCGGCAAGCTGGCCTTCGCCTCGATCAACGCCCTGGCGGATTTCGTTCTGGCAAACCAAGGTGCCGCGCCCACCCCGCAGCTATAGCCGCACGTTGGCGGCTGGTGCGGTCGTGCTCGCGCTGCTGTCGGCAGGTGCGAGCCGCGCGCAGCCGTGCGATTCGACCGCCGCCTGCCTGCGTCTCCTCGAGGCCGCTCAGCGTCAGACGCGCACGATCACCGCCGACTTCGTTCAGGTCAAGCACCTCAGCTTGCTTGATGAGCCGCTGGTGTCGAGCGGCCGATTCGTCTTCAAGTGGCCCGACCGGATGTTGCTGCAAGTCGAGCGGCCACAGCCGGCGACGGTGGTGGTCAACGGCAGCGAGGTGCAGATCCCCAACCTGCCCGAGCGCGAGCGCCAGGCCGTCGCGATGGCACCGATCGCGGCGATGTTTACGCATCTGGGCGCCATCTTCACCGGCTCGGTGCAGGGGTTGGGAGAAGGTGTGGAGGTAGTGGCCGCACCCGATGGCGCCGCCGTCGTGGTCAAGTTGGTGCCAAGGCAGGAGAAGTGGCAACGCTGGTTTCGCGCTCTCGAAATCCGGTTTGCCGGCCGCGAGCTGGTGGCAGAAACAATTCGCCTCGAAGATGGCTTCGGCGACCGGCTGGAGATCACGCTGCGCAACGTGCAGCGCAACGCCGATGTGCCGGATGCCCTGTTCGCGCGCTAGCGGTTTGCCCGCAGCCTCACGCGATGAGTCACGAAGACCAAGACCCGCTTGCCCGATTGCCGCACCGCCATCCGTTCTTGCTGCTGGATCGCGTGCTGCTGGTGGAGCCGAGGCGGTGGGCGGTGGGGGTTAGAAACGTGACCCGCAACGACCCCCTTGTGGACGAAACCGGCGTGCTCGCGCCGGTGGTGCTCGCCGAGATCATGGCGCAGCTGGCTGGTCTGGCCGGCGCACCCGCTGGCGCTGCCGCGCCAGCGGTGCTGGCGCGCCTCAATCGCTTCCGCTGCCGCGGGCCGATCGTGGCCGGCGACCGCTTGCTGGTGGCCGCACGCGTGGCGCGCTGCTTCGGCGCCAACGTGGTCGCGCGTGCGGCGATACGCGTGAGCGGCCGGCCGCGCGCGGCGGCGGAGTTGGTGTTGCATTTCCAAGCGGAGCGATGAGCCGTAACCTGAATTCAGATCGCGGCGGCGGGCTTGTCGTTGTACTGCTGGCGATCCTCGGCACTGGCTGTGCGCCGTCGCGGCCAGCCGCGCCGGAGCTGCCGGGGCTCGAGCCCACGGCCGTGGTCGCCGCCGTGCGAGCGGGCGAGGAGCGCATCGCCACCCTGCGCGCCCGTTTCAGCGCCGCTGCGCGCCGCGGCGGCGAGCACCACTCGACGACTGGCGTATTGCTGGTGAAGAAGCCGGACCGTTTTAGGCTGCGGATGATGTTGCCGCTGGGGTTGACGGTGTTCGACTACGTGCGCTGGGGTGAGCAGGCGCAGTTGTCGCTACCCCTGCAAGGACAGGTTGTCACCGGCAGTGCGGCTGAAACGGCGGCCGGCTTCTCCAACGCGGATCTCGGTCAGGCGTTCTTGCGCGGCCCGGCTGCCTTTCCCGGCGCTTGCACTCCCGAGGACGATCGCGGGCCGGTGATCGTGGTGAGTTGCCGCGACGCCGGCGGGCAGGTACTGCGCCGGCTCCGTATCGATCGGGCGCATGCCACCATCGGTGAAGAGACCAGCTACGAGGCCGGCGAGCCGCGCCTGATCTTGCGCTACGACGACTACCGCCCCGTCGGCGATGCCGAGCTGCCCTACCGGATCGCGTTGCTCTATCCCGCGCGCGACGTCGCGCTCGAAATTGCGATCCAACGCTATGAAGTGAACCCTGTGCTCGCTGACGAGCTGTTTCAGCCCGCCGCTCCGTAGGCCGATCGTGCGCTTCTCCTATCAGGCCTGGGCGGCGCTCATCGAGCGCCGCCACCGTGCGATCATCCTCGGGTCGCTGATCGCCTGTGGGCTGGCGGCGCTGTCACTGACACGCCTGCGCCTGGATATCGACGTGCTCGGCATGCTGCCGCAGGGAACGCCGGCCTTCGATGACTTCAAGTCGTTTGTTGCCGATTTCGGTGAGCTCAACGAGTTGGTGGTGCTGCTCGAGGGTGCGCCGCCGGAGCGGCTGCAAAGTTTCGCCGACGAGTTCGCGAGCCGGCTCTCTCAGCTCGACACCGTTGGCGCCGTGCACGCGCGTATCAACGTGCAAGCGGTCCTCGACGGCTTGCTCGGACGCTACCTTTACAACTACGTGCCCGAAGCCGACTACGCTGAGCTGGCTGACCGGCTGACGCCTGCTGGTATCGAGGCGCAGGTCGCTGCCGACCGTGCCGTCCTGAGCGCTCCATTCGACTTGAGCGCCGCGCGTGCCGTGGTGCAGGATCCGCTCGGCTTTCGCCGGCTGGCGGCCGGGGCGCTGGCGCAGTCGTATCGCCAGGCCGCACCCGCTCACGGCAGCGGCTACTTGATGTCGGCCGATGGGCAGGCGCTGTTGCTGCTGGTGCGCCCGCGGGCGGCGGCCTTCGACATCGACTTCAGCGGGCGGCTGATGCAACAGGTGCAGGCAGCGGAGGCGCAGGTGCGCCGCGCGCTGGCCGCAGAAGCGGTGCGGGTGGCGTATACCGGCAGTTACGTTTACGCGCTCGAAGATGCCGCCACGCTCAAGGGCGACATCGGCCGCTACACCGGTTTGGCCCTGTGCGGGGTGCTCGCCGTCTTCTACGCGGGCTATCGCAATTTTCGGATCTTACCGTTTGTGACTTATCCGCTGATGGTCACCACCCTGCTGACCTTCGCGTTGTCCTTGCTGTTGTTCGAGCAACTCAACGGGGTGTCGCTGAGTTTCGCCGCGATCTTGTATGGCCTGTCGATCGACTCGGGCATTCATTTCTACGCCCGCCTGCTGCAAGAGCGGCAGCGCGCGGAGTGCCGGAATGTGACTGAGGCAGTGACGGCAACACTGGCGGGGCTCGGGCGCGCCAATGTGGCGGGCACGGCCACGACCGCGGCCGCGTTTTTCGTCATCGCCTTCTCGGTGCTCGGGGCCGTGCGCCAGCTCGGTATCCTCACCGGGCTGGGCATGCTGCTGACCACGCTGGAGTTCTTCACCTTGTATCCGGCGTTGGGCTTCTTCTTTATGCGCCGCGCCCAGGCCGGCGGCACCGCGCTGGCAGCGGTCCGGCTCGAGCGTTGTGCGGCGGCCGCTGCGAGGCGGGCCGGCGCCGTCAGCGCGGCGGCGCTGCTGCTGGCGGTGGCGTTGCTCGTGATTGCGCGGCACGTGGAACTGGATGTGACCCTGACGCATTTGCGGCCGCGGGCTTCGACCGCCGCGCAGGTGCAGGACGAAATCGCGGCGCGCTTCGGCGAGCCCGGTACAGGCGCGGCTATTCTGGTGCGGCGGCCGGAGCTGGAGAGGGCCTTGAGCGATGCGGAAGAGGTGGCCCGCCACCTGCGCCGCTACCAAGAGCAGGGCCTGCTGCGTTCGGTGCAGAGCGTCGGCGCGCTGCTCCCTTCCGCGCGCGTGCAGCAGGCGCGTCTCGATCGGTACAACCAACTGCCGCGGACAGCGGCGATTGCTGAGCTGCGCGCCGCGCTCGCACGTCACGGCTTCGTGCCCGAGCGCTTTGGCGAGTTTCTGGCCGACTTCGAGCGCCCGCGCCACGAGCTGGTGGCGATCGGCAATCCCGCACTTGTCCCGGTCGCCCAGTCCATCGACCACCACGTACGCGAGCGGGCCGGCGAGTACACGGTGGCCACCTACTGCCAGCCGGCGGCGGGAGCGAGCTGGCGGGCGCTGGCCGAACGCGTGCGGGGCGACTTGGCTCCGATGGCGATAACCGTGGCGGCGCGAGCGCTGCTGGAGGAGGAGCTGGGTAGGGTCCTGCGCCGCGAGTTGACGATGTTTTTCGTCTTCGGGCTCGCCGCCAACCTGCTGCTGCTGTGGCTGAGCTTCGGCGACCTGCGCACCGCGGCGGTGATCTTGACGCCGGTGCTGTTCGCGCTTGCCGCCGTCTTTGCGGTTATGGCGGCGGCGGGCATGGCGCTCGATCCGGTCAACCTGATCGTGGTTCCCCTCATCTTTGGCATCGGTGTCGATTACGGCGTGTACCTGGTTGCCTGCAGCCGGGAGCAAGCAAGCATTGCCGCGGCCGTTCGAGTTGCCGGTCGGGCCGTCGCCACCACGGCACTGACGACCATCGCCGGCTTCGGCTTTCTCGGCCTGTCGCGCTACCCGCCGCTGTCTGCGCTGGGATTGCTGGCTGGTGGTGGGCTGTTGCTCTGCGTGCTCTTGTCTATCATTCTCTTGCCGGCGCTGATGACTTTTGTGCCCGGTAGCCATCGAGGGGACTGAACATGGAGCGATCCGATAGTGCGCCTGCGCGCGCCGCTGCCGTTGACCCGGACCAGCGCTTGCGCGAGGCAATTGCGCGCGCGCGCCGCAGCGCGTTCTACGCCAAGCATCTGGCGGGCCTCGACGTTGGCGGGCGCAGCGATCTGCCGCGCCTGCCGCTGACCTTCAAGCAGCACCTGCGCGACGCCACTCCGTTCGGCATGCTTGCCGTGGCGCCGGCTAAAGCCTGGCACTACCACGAATCGAGCGGCACCACCGGGGAGCCGATATCGACCTGGTGTGGGCTGAACGAGCTGCGCGAGATGGCGGCGGTGGTGCGCCGCATGACTCCGGAGTTGTCGGCCGACACCATCCTACTCAACCGCTTCCCGCTGTTCGCGCCGGTGTCGTTCGTGTTCGAAGAGGCGCTGCGCCAAGCCGGCGCCTGTCACATTGCCGCCGGCAACATGAGCTGGGATGTGCCCTTTACCCGCGCACTGGAGTTCATCGGCCGCCTGCATGTGACGGCGCTGTCCAGTCTGCCGCTGGAACCTATCCTGCTGCACGAGTTGGCCAAGGAGCAGGGGCTGGACCTGCGCCGCGAGTTGGGCTCGGTGCGGGTGATCTTCGCCGGTGGCGCGGTGCTGCCGCCGGCGCTGCGCCGGGCCATCGAGCAGGACTGGCAGGCGCGCGTGGTCGAAATCTACGGCTCTAACGAAACCATGCTACTCGGGGTGAGTTGCACCGCCGGCCGCTTGCACCTGTGCGCCGACCTGTTGGAGATCGAAGTGCTGGAGCCGACGGCGCACACGCCGGTTGGGCCGGGCGAGGCTGGAGTGTTGACTGTCACCAGTCTGATCCACGAGGCCATGCCGCTGGTGCGGTATTTCACCGGTGATCTGGTGCGACTCGGTAACACGGCGTGCTCCTGCGGGCAGGCCGGGCCGACCGCCGAGGTCCTTGGCCGCTTTGATGACGTTGTCGAAATCGGCGGCAAGCGGGTCTCCGCCTACGAAATTCTCGATGCTGCGTACGAGTTCGCGGATCGGGTCGGCACGCGCATCTTCTTCATTTTGATTCGACGGCGCGGGTTGCACCTGTTGATGGAGGTGGCGGCGCCGGCCAATGCCGGCGACGCGGCGGCGGAGCGGCGCTTAGCCGAGCGCGTCGGCTTGCCGGTGACGGTCGAGTATCTCGGCCCGAACGAAGTGCTTGACCGCAGCGCGATGTTTCGTGGCCCCAAGATCTACAAACCGAGCGTGATGAGCGACTGGCGCGGCGACGGGCGCAAGGCCATCACCATCATGGAAGCGCTGCTCGAATGGCCGCGCTTCGACTGGCGTACGCTGCTACATTTGGGGCGGCGCCAGCTGCGCAACGCCCGCCGCCGCCGCCGCATCCTCAGGGAAGACCGCCGCTGATTGCGGATCGCCGCCGTGAACGATCGTGCACTCCCGCAGCCCGCGCCGGCAATCGCGCTGGTGGTAAACCCGTGCGCGCTTGCTGGCGACAACCTGGGGTTGTGGCCGCGCACCGTTGAACTGCTGCGCCGGCGCGCCGCCATCTGCGCGGAGCTGCGCACGTCGGCTGACGGCGCCAACGCCGCACGCGTCGCCGAGCTGGTGCGGCAGGCTCAGCCGGAGGTGATAGTGGCCGCCGGCGGCGACGGCACGGTCAGCGAGGTGGTGCAAGGGATCATGCTGGCGGCGATGAACGCCGCGCCCGCCCTCGCCATCGTACCGCTCGGCACCGCCAACAACGTCGGGCGCTCCCTCGGCCTGCGCTCGTTCCGCCGGCAGGGGCATGGCGGCATCGCACTTGCCACCGGCGCCATTCTAGACGGCCAGCGCCGCCGGATCGATCTCGGCCAGGCCGGTGAGCGCTACTTCGCCGGCTCGTTCGCCCTCGGTATGGACGCCGACATCCTCGTCACCCGCAACCGCCTGCGCCGGCGGCTGCGGCTTGGCCGGGGCATCGGCGGCTATCCGCTCTACCTGTGGAGCTGTGCCGTGAATCTCGTGCGCCATCGCAGCAGTCTGGCCCGGCTTCGGATCGACGGTGCGGATGAATCCGCCGCCATTTACAACCTGCTGGTAAGCAACGCCCCAATCTACGCCGGCGAGTTCCGCTTCGACGCGGTGAACACGTGTGACGACGGTTACCTCGATCTGCACCGCTTCGCGGGTGCGAGCGACTATCTGCGGCGCTATCCGCAAGCGTGGCGGCGGCACCTGGGCCACAGCCGCGGCCTAGACGTGCGCGCTCCCGCCGAACTACAGCGCGTGCGCGAGCTGCACGTCGACTGTGACGGGCCGGTCGCCTGCCAAATCGACGGTGAGGAGTTCCCCGCCGTGACGTCGTACTGCGTGCGCGTGGTACCGCAGGGTCTTACCGTCTGCGTTCCCCCCGGGGTGAGACCGTGAGGGAGGCCTTGGGCTGGCCCTGGTAGCCCTACGTATTGCGGTTGACTAGCTATGGGGCTTGTGGTTAACCGACCGCGGTTTCAGGTTGCACGAGGGGCACCCTTGCGGTGCCCTTCCTTTTTACGAGCCATGGAGACTGCTGCACTTCTCGCCGGCACGGAGCCGGATCGGCTGCCGCTGAGCGCCTTCGACTTCGAGCTGCCGGCGCATCTGATCGCGCAAGAGCCCGCGCCCGAGCGCACGGGCGCCCGGCTGTTGGAGTGGAGCCGGGCAAGCGGCCAGCTGGTGCACTCGCACGTCGCCGAATTGCCACGCTTCGTTCGCCGGGGCGATGTCTTCGTATTCAACGACACGCGGGTGATGCCGGCACGGCTGTATGGTCGGACGGCCACGGGCGCTGCGGTCGAACTCCTGGTCATCCGCCGCAATGACAACGGCAACTGGCAGGGCCTCGGCCGGCCGGGCCGCCGGCTGCGCCCCGGTGTCAGGGTGCGGTTCGACGATAGCGCTAGTGCCACGGTGACGGCGTCCCACGGCAACGGCCGGTACGACTTGGCTTTCGATCCCGACGACGTGCCGGCGTTGCTGGCGGCTCGCGGCGAACTGCCATTGCCACCTTATATCAAGCGGCCAGACGGGCCGCTGCCCTACGACCGCGAGCGCTATCAGACTGTGTTCGCGGCGCACTCGGGCGCGGTCGCAGCGCCCACCGCCGGGCTGCACTTCACCCCCGCCTTGCTCGACGCCCTCACCGACGCGGGAGCCGAGGTCGCCTTTCTCACGCTCCACGTCGGACCGGGAACCTTTCTGCCGGTTCGTGCCAGCGACTTGAACCTTCACCTCATGGAGGCCGAGTGGTGCGATGTCCCCCCGGCCACGGCCGCCCTGGTCAACCGCGCGCGGGCCGAAGGCCGGCGGGTGGTGGCGGTCGGTACCACCGTCACTCGTGCGCTGGAGTCGGCGGCTGATGCCGCCGGCACGGTGCGAGCGGGCGCACGCTGGGCCGAGCAGTTCATTCGGCCGGGCCATAACTTTCGGGTCATCGCCGCGCTGTTCACCAATTTTCATCTGCCGGGCTCCACCCTGCTGGCTCTGGTTTGTGCCTTCGCCGGACACGCTGCAACGCTGGCGGTGTACGCTGACGCGGTGCGCCGCGGTTACCGCTTCTACAGCTACGGCGACGCGATGCTGATTGAATGAGCGCCGCGATGTCAGGGGCCGCTGTGGCGGAACAGGTTGCCAACCCGTGGTTCGCCGTCAGCGACACGAGCGCCGGCAGCAGCGCCCGCCGTGCGACGTTGATAACGCCCCACGGCGTCGTCGAAACGCCGAACTTCATGCCGGTGGCGACGCTGGCAACGGTCAAGGGCGTAACCCCGGCGCAGCTCAGCGAGGTTGGTGCCCAGATAGTGCTGGCCAACGCTTATCATCTGGCGCTGCGCCCGGGCGTGGCCACAATCGAGGAACTCGGCGGCCTGCACCGATTCATGGGCTGGTCCGGCCCGATCTTGACCGACAGCGGCGGCTATCAGGTGTTCAGCCTGGCGGCCCTACGCCGGGTGACGGATGACGGGGTCGATTTCCGTTCGCATATCGATGGTGCGCAGATGGTCCTGCGTCCGGAAGACGTGGTGGCGTTGCAGGTGCGCTTGGGGGTCGACATCATGATGCCCTTGGATGAATGCCTGCCGGCCCCCGCCAGTCGCGCCGAGGCCGAGCGCGCCATGGCGCGCACCTTGCGCTGGGCCCAGCGCTCGCAGCAGGTGGCGCGGGAGGACGGGCAGGTGCTGTTCGGCATCGTCCAGGGCGGCGTGTTCGAGGATCTGCGCCGGCACTGCGTCGCGGAACTTGTCGCGCTCGGCTTTCCAGGCTATGCCGTGGGCGGCTTGAGCGTGGGAGAAGAGATCGCAATGACCCGTGAGGTGGCTGCCGCCACTGCCGCTGCCGTGCCGGCCGCGGCGCCCCGCTACCTGATGGGTGTGGGAAGGCCGGAGGATCTCATTCGCTTCGTCGCCATGGGCTACGACCTGTTCGACTGCGTGCTGCCGACGCGTAACGGCCGCAACGGCATGCTGTTCACTTGGGACGGGTCGATGAATATCCGCCTGGCGCGTTACGCGCGTGATCCCGAGCCGGTGGACGCCAGTTGCAGCTGTTACGGTTGCCGGACGTTCTCGCGCGCCTATCTGCGCCATCTCGCCGCCAGCGGCGAGATGCTCGGGCCGCAGCTCAATTCGCTGCACAACCTGCACTTCTATCTCACGCTGATGCGCCGGATGCGGGCGGCGATTGCCGGCGGTACTTTCGAGCCGTGGGCGGCGGCAGCCATTGCCCGCATGGAAGCAGGAGCCGAGTCATGATTGGAACAGCGTGGGCGCAAGCCGGGCCCGGCGGTGCGCCGCCGGCGCTGGTCAGCTTCGCCCCCTTGGTGCTGGTGTTCGTCGTCTTCTACTTCCTGCTGATCCGACCGCAGCAGCAGAAAGCGAAGGAGCATCGCCGCATGCTCGATAACCTCAAACGCAATGATGAGGTAGTTACCAGCGGGGGCTTGTACGGCCGCGTCATGACCCTCGATCCGCGGGTGGTCACCTTGGAGATCGCCCCCAACGTGCGCGTGCGGATTGACCGCCAGCAGATCAGCTCACTGGCGAAGGCCGGCAAGGATGAGCCCAAGCCGAAAGAGAAGGAAGAAAACAAGTGAACAAGTCGGGTTTGTGGATGCGTATGGGGCTGGTCGCGGCCCTGATGGTGCTCGCGGCCGTGTTGTTGGTGCCGACCTACTTCGGCGGCAAGCCCGAGGGTTGGCCCGACTTCCTGCCGGGACCAATCCGGCTTGGGTTGGACCTGCAGGGTGGCACGCACCTCGTCTACACGGTGGACGTCGACAAGGCGATCAGCAATCACCTCGAACGCGCCGCCGAGGATCTCAAGAACGAGGCCAAGAGCGAGCAGATCGGACTCAGCAGTGTCACTACGCAGGGCGGTATGGTCACCGCGCAATTGAGCGACCCGGCCAAGCGCGACGCGCTGGAGAAGGTGATCTCGGAGCGCTTCCCCAACCTCTCGTTGGTCACGGAAGGCGACAGTTCAGCCGTGCGTACCAAGATGACCCCGGCGAGCATCCGCGAGATTCGCGACGGTGCGCTCGATCAATCGCTGGAGATCATCCGCAACCGCGTCGACCAGTTCGGCGTCGCCGAGCCGATCGTGCAGCGCCAGGGCGCGCAGGACATCTTGGTGCAGTTGCCCGGCATCCAGGATCCGGAGCGAGCCAAGGCGCTGATCGGCAAGACCGCGGCGCTGGAGTTCAAGCTCGTGGCCAAAGACGGTGACAGCGCCAACCCCGGGCTGATCACGGTGGCCGGGCGCGAGCTCGATCGTGCCACCGGGCGGGTGACGCGCACCGAGTACAAGCTCGAGCCGCGCACCCTGATGGGCGGCGACATCATTTCCAACGCCCGGCCACGCCCGGCCACCCAGCTCGATGCCCCGTACGTCGAGGTCGACCTCAACGCCCGCGGCGCCAAGATCTTCGAGGACGTTACCGGCGCCAACGTCGGGCGCCGGCTGGCGATCATGCTCGACGGCGTGGTGCAATCGGCGCCGGTGATTCAAGAGCGCATCGGCGGCGGGCGGGCGCGGATCACCGGCAGTTTCGATTTCAAGGAAGCACGTGATCTGGCGCTGGTGCTGCGTACCGGCGCGCTGCCGGCGCCGGTGCACGCGGCGGAGGAACGCACGGTCGGGCCGTCGCTGGGGAAGGATTCGATCCGCCAGGGAATCATTTCCTTCGTCGTCGGCGGCGCGTTGGTGGTGGTGTTCATGATCGTCTACTACAAGGTCGCCGGCGTGCTGGCTGATTTTGCGCTGGTGCTCAACGTGTTGTTCCTGCTGGCCGTGCTGGCCGCCCTCGGCGCCACGCTGACCTTGCCGGGCATCGCCGGCATGGTGTTGACCCTGGGCATGGCCGTGGATGCCAACGTCTTGATCAACGAACGCATGCGCGAGGAGATGCGCTTGGGTAAGACCGCCCGCGCGGTGATCGAGGCCGGCTACGAGCGCGCCTTGCCGGCCATCCTCGACTCCAACGTCACGACCTTCTTGTCTGGAATCATCCTCTTCCAATTCGGCTCCGGACCCGTGAAAGGGTTCGCGGTGACCTTGTGTATCGGCCTGGTGACAACAGTGTTCACGGCCGTCGTCGCCACGCGGGTGGTCTATGATTACCTACTCAGCCAGCGCCGTCTGCAGAACGTGAGTGTATAAGTCATGGAATTGATCAAACCTGGCACCACAATCGACTTCGTCGGCAAGCGCTTCTCCGCCATGGCCTTTTCCGGCGTGCTGATCCTGGCCTCGCTGGCAACCCTGGCGTGGCGCGGGGGACCGAACTACGGGGTCGACTTCTCCGGTGGTACGGTTATGCACGTGCGCTTTGCCGCGCCGCCGGCAATCGGCGACGTCCGCGGAGCGCTCGCTAGCGTCGAGTTCGGCGACGTCACCATTCAGGATTTCGGCAGCCCGGGTGAATTTCTAGTGCGCTTGCCGCTCAGCGGCGTGGAGACCGGGGCAGCGTCGAAACCGGTGGCCGATGCGCTGGCGGCCAAGTTCGGCGCCGGGCAAGTCGAGGTCCTACGCGTCGAATCGGTCGGCCCCCGGGTCGGCAAGGACTTGCGGCAGAAGGCGATCCTCGCGGTGGTGGCTTCGACGATTATGATGGGAATCTACCTCTGGTTGCGCTTCCAGCTGCGCTTCGGCATCGGCGCCGCGGTGGCGTTGATCCACGATGTGACCATCACGGTTGGGGCGCTGGCGCTGCTCAACTACGAGTTCGACCTGACGATTGTGGCGGCGCTGTTGACCGTGGTCGGCTTCTCGGTCAACGACACGGTGATTGTGTCCGACCGCATCCGGGAGAACATGCGCAAGAGCCGGCGCGAAAGCTTGGCGTCGATCGTCAATAGCAGCATCAACGAGACGCTTAGCCGCACAATCCTGACCACTGGCACGGCGGTGCTGGTAATCTTGGCTTTGTTCTTCCTCGGCGGCAGTGTGATCCACGGGTTCGCCTACGCCCTGCTGGTCGGCTTCCTCGTCGGCACCTATTCGTCGATTTTTGTCGCCAGCCCGGTTGTCCTCGCCTTTGAAACCGGCGCGCGCGGGCGTAGCAGCAAGCGCTAGGGGCGTATTACAACTATGGCCCGGCGCTGGTTGCTGGCTGCGCGCCGGCCCGAGGTCGAAACCGCGCTCGCCAGTGAACTCGGAGTCTCGCCGCTGCTGGCGCGGCTGCTGGTCAACCGTGAGCTGACCACACCGGCAGCGGCAACCGCGTTTCTCAGCGCCAAGCTGGCCGAGCATCTGCGTTCGCCAATGCTCTTCCGCGACATGGCACGCGCCGCCGAGCGGGTGGTCGTGGCCCTGCGCGCGGGCGAGCAGGTCGGCATTTACGGCGACTACGACGTCGATGGCATCAGCGGCAGCGCGGTCCTGCTCACCTTTCTGCGTGCACTCGGGCACGAGCCGCTGCTGCACATCCCACACCGCTTGCGCGATGGCTATGGCGTGACCGAGCCGGGCGTACGGCGACTGGCGGAGCAGGGGGCGCGGCTGATGATAACGGTTGACTGCGGCGCCGTAGCCCACCGCGAGGTGGCGCTGGCAAGCGAGTTGGGCATGGAGGTGATCGTCTGCGACCATCACCAGGTGTCCGGTACGCGGCTGCCGGCTTATGCCGTGCTCAACCCGATCGAGCCCGACGGCGGCTTTCCGTTTGCCGGACTTTGCGGCGCGGGCGTGGCGTTCTATCTCGCCCTGGGCGTGCGTATGTGCCTGCGGGAGGCCGGGGTGGAAGCGCTGCCCGATCTGCGCCGCTACCTCGACCTGGTGACGCTCGGAACCATTGCCGACATCGTTCCCTTGCTCGAAGAGAATCGTGTGCTGGTGAAGCACGGCTTGCGCGAACTCGCGCAGTCGAGCCGGCCGGGGATCATGGCGCTGAAGACTGTCAGCGGGGTAGGGCGAGTAACGACCGGCACAGTCGGATTTCGCCTCGCCCCCAGGCTCAACGCCGGCGGCCGCTTAGCCGACGCGGTGCGCTCGGTGGAGTTGCTGACGACCGCGGATGCCGGCCGCGCCGAGCAGTTGGCGCAGGCGCTGGACCAGGAAAATCGCGCGCGCCAAGCCATTGAGATCGAGATCCTGACCGACGCGGTCGAGCGTATCGAGTCCCGGGGCGACGCCGATCGTTGCAGCATCGTGCTGGCCTCGCCCGAGTGGCATCCGGGGGTGATCGGCATCGTCGCCTCGCGCCTGGTCGAGCGCTACTACCGGCCGACGTTGTTGATTGCGCTCAACCAGCAGACCGGCATCGGCCGGGGCTCGGGGCGCAGTATTCGCCACTTCAACTTGCACGAAGCGGTCAAGGCCTGTGGCGGCGTGCTCGAAGGCTTCGGCGGACACCGCATGGCCGTGGGCTTGAGCATTCGGCGCGAGCGGGTAGAGGAGTTCGCCGAGTTGTTCGAGCAGGCGGTAAGGGCGAACACGCGCGCCGAGCACTTCACCCCGGAAATCGCGGTCGATGCCGAATTGGCCCTGTGCGACATCGACGATGCGGTGCTGGCCGACCTCGAACAATTGGAGCCCTTCGGCATGGGGAATCCGGAGCCGATTTTTTGCACCCGGGCAGTGACCGTGCTGTCGCGTCGCATCGTCGGCGAGAAGCATCTCAAACTCTACCTCAAGCACGGCGAGCGCGCGCTGCCGGCAATCGGTTTTGGCATGGCCAACCGAGATATTGCCGATGCCGGCACCATCGACATTCTCTACTCGCCGGCGATGGACGAGTGGAACGGCAACACGAGCCTCCAACTGCGGCTGCGCGATCTGCGCCCGGCGCGGGCGTGAGGCCGGCTGCCGGCGGAGCCGGGCCATCCTCATGGAGGGGCACGCCGGTCCTGAACTACTATGGCCGAAAGTCTTGGCGTCGCGCGCAGATTTCCCTCCGCCATTCCCGCGAAGGCGGGAATCAATCCGGAGCCCCACCGCCCCTGGATGCCCGCCCCACGCCTTCGCGGGGGCAGGCTCTAAAGATTGCGGGCATGACGGAATACCCCAGTCGAGCTTTGGGCTGCGGGCCAAGCCCGCGCTGAGACACGAGCAGAAATCCGCCATTCCGGCAAAGCCGGAATCCAGGTTCTGGTCCCACCCCCCGCCTGGATACCGGCCTTCGCCGGCATGACGGAAGGCGGAACGGGCAATGGTGCCGAGACAGCGGTCGAGTTTCAGGTCAGTAGTAGGGCAGGCTGTGCCTGCCAACTCCTTGGTCGTGGCTCTGTTGCGCCCCTTTCCGGCGGCGCCACCCCACCGCGGCGCCGAGGGCCGGGCGCCCTCCAAGGCCGACGATCCGTGAAATCGTCGCGCCGCGCGAAGACTCTCGAAGATAGCAGTTCAGGGGGAGCGGGTAGACGCTGGCAAGGGGTGCGAGACAAATCTGCGGGTAACGCGGTTCGGTGTTATGGCCGTCATTCCCGCGAAAGCGGGAATCCAGTTTGGCGTTTGGCGCTATGGACAAGCAGTTCTGCGTTTACATCCTGGTCAGCAAACGGAACGGCACGCTGTGCATTGGGGTGACCTCACAGCTGGCAACGCGGGTGTACGGCGTTGACAAGCTGGTCTACTACGAAGCGCACGGCTGCGCAG
>JACQVA010000241.1 GCA_016210005.1 Deltaproteobacteria bacterium
ACCTCACAGCTGGCAACGCGGGTGTGGCAGCATAAGAGCAAGGTAGTGGAGGGTTTTTCGGCCAAGTACGGCGTTGAGCGCTGGCGGGTCGTAGCGAGCCGGTGCCGTGGATTCCCGCTTTCGCTGGAATGACGAATTGCGTCCCTTTCGGCCATGGGCCTCGGCCTGACAGTACACAGTACTGTCAGACTGGTGAGGATTTGCCCGGTCGGCTGCACGTTACCCACAGATTTGTCGCACACCCACGCCAACTTTGCCCCGCGCCACGGTGCGGTATAATGTCGGCAAACCTGGTAATCGGCAGAGTTCCCGTGACGGCTGATCTGACGGAAACCACATCGCATGCGAACACTCCTGCGAGCGCACCGGCGCCGACGCATGCCACACCGGCATATGAGCCGAAGCTGGCGCTGCTGCCGACGCAGCCCGGCGTCTATCTGCTCAAGGACCGTTACGGGAAAGTCATCTACGTCGGCAAAGCCAAGAACCTGCGCGGCCGCGTGCGCAGCTACTTCCGCGGCGGCGACGACCGGGTGCAGGTGCGCTTCCTCGTCCAGCGGGTCGCCGACATCGACACCCTCGTTACCAGCACGGACAAGGAAGCGCTGATCCTCGAAAACAACCTCATCAAGCAGTACAAGCCGCGTTACAACATCCGCCTCAAAGACGACAAGTCTTACGTCAGCGTCAAAGCCACCGTGCACCAGAGCTGGCCGCGCATCCTGGCCACGCGCAAGATCGTCAAGGACGGCAGCAAGTACTTCGGGCCGTTCTCCTCGGCCGCCGGCCTGCGCGAGACCCTCGATCTCATCCGTAAGGCGATCCCGTTGCGCACTTGCAGCGACGGCGTGTTTCGCAATCGCTCGCGCCCGTGCTTGGAGTATCAAATCAAGCGCTGCCTGGCGCCCTGCTGCCTGCCGGTGGAACGTGAGCTGTACCAACGGCATCTGCGCGAGGCCATGCTGCTGCTCGAAGGCAAGAGCCAACAGCTGGTTCGCCAACTGCGCGACGACATGAGCGCGGCGGCCGCGGCCTTGCGCTTCGAGGAGGCGGCGCGACTGCGGGACCAAATTCGCGCTATCGAGAAGACGCAAGAACCGCAGCAAGTGGTCGCCCACCTCGGCACCGATCAGGACATCTTCGGCCTCTACCGCGAGGGCGGCTTCATCGAAGCCCAGGTGCTGTTTGTGCGCGGCGGCAAGCTGACCAACAACCAGTCCTACTACCTCGAGGACTTCGAGTTCCCCGACGAAGAGGTGCTCGAAGAGCTATTGACGCAGTTCTATCAGGCCGAGCGCTACATTCCCGACGAGATCCTGGTGCCGGTGGAGCTGGACGACGCCTCAGCGCGCAGCGAATACCTCAGCGAGCGCAAGGGCCGCCGGGTCGAGATCGTGCGGCCGCAGCGCGGCGACAAGATGCGCCTGCTGGCGCTGGCGACCGACAACGCCCGCCAGAGCTTTCGCGCACGCCAAGATGCCGGCCGGCAACACGAGCGCATGCTGCAGGAGCTCCGCCACAAGCTCAACTTGCGCAACGCCCCGAAACGGATCGAATGCTTCGACATCTCCAACCTCCAGGGCACGCTGGCCGTCGGTTCTATGGTCGCTTTCGACGAAGGCCAGCCTGACAAGAGCCGTTACCGCCGTTTTCGTATTCGTACGGTGGACGGCGCGGACGACTTTCGCATGATGTCGGAAGTGCTCACCCGGCGTTACCGGCGCGGCCAGCGCGAGCATGACTTTCCCGACCTGCTGGTGGTCGACGGCGGCATCGGCCAGCTCAACATCGCGCTGGCCGTGCTGCGCGAACTCGGCATCAGCGAGATCGACGCCGTCGGCCTGGCCAAGATGCGCGTCGAGCGCGATGCCCGGGCGGCGGAGCTGCAGCGCAGCGAGGAACGCGTTTTCCTGCCCGGGCGCAAGAACCCGGTGATCTTGCGCCGCAACTCGACCGCGCTTTTCCTCCTGCAGCGCGTGCGTGATGAGGCCCACCGCTTCGCCATTACCTACCACCGCGAGTTGCGGCGTAAGCAGCGCCTGCGCTCGGCCCTCGATGACATCCCCGGCGTCGGCGCCGCGCGGCGTAAGCGCCTGCTGCGCCACTTCGGCAGCTTGCGCCGGATTCGCAGCGCCAGCGTGGCCGAGTTGACGGCGGTGCCGGGCATCACCGCCGCGCTCGCCGAAATCATCCAGCAGCATCTGGTCACTGCCGGCCAGCCGGCGGCGGCGGGCGACACCTGAGCCGCTCGAACTCGAGCGGGGCATGAGGCGGGAACCGCCGACGGGGAATCCAGTGCCGGCTAATCGAACGCTACCAGCGGGCGCCGCCCCATGAGCCCACACACCGCCCGGCACTCCGCGGTGTGGGTCGTACCGCCGCTGATACCGGTGACCATCGCCCTGCTGGCGGGGCAGTTGCTGATCGGACGCCAGCTGGCGCTGCCGCTGGCCGTGATGGTGACACTGGGCGCACTGGGCGCGAGCGCCAGCGCTTGGCGGCGCACGCGGCTGGGCGGCGTCATGCTGCTGGCATTCGCCTGGGGCAACTGGGCGGCAGGCCGGGTGGTGGCGCCGCAGTTTGCCGCCGATCATATCGGCAACTGGTGCGGCGCGCGCGCGGTGGAGGTGGAAGCGCGCTTGCTCGACGACGCGGAAGTCGCGCCGCGCCGTAACCGGCTGCGGTTGGAGGTCGAGCGCGTCAGCTCCGCGGCCCAGTGGCAGCCGGCCCACGGCCGAGTGCTGCTCACGGTGCGGACACTGCACAGTGAGTGGCAGGCCGGTGACCGGCTGCGCGCGCGCTTGCGGCTGCGCCGGCCGCGCAATTTCGGCAACCCGGGCGAGTTCGATTACGAAGCCCACCTGGCCCGCCAGGGCATCTACGTCACCAGCTTCGTCGCCGAAGACAGCGCGCTGACGCTGGTCGAGCGGCGGCCGAACTCGGGCTGGCTCAGCCGCTGGCGGCGTGGGGTGGGTGGGGTCATGAACGCGCGGCTGAGCGCTTACGAGCGGGCGCTGCTGCGCGCGCTGATCATCGGCGATAGCGCGGCGGTGCCGCGCGAGCTGCAGGAGAAGTTCACCCGCGCCGGCGTCAATCACGTCCTGTCGATCTCGGGATTGCACGTGGGGATGGTGGCCGCGTTCGGCTACCTGTTGTGGCGCTGGCTGCTCGCGCGCAGCCGCTGGCTGCTGCTGCGCACCAATGTGCCGAAGCTGGCGGTGACGGCGTCGGTGATTCCGGTGTTGCTCTACGCCGGAATCGCCGGCAGCAACACGGCGACGATTCGTTCGGTGATCATGGTGCTGGTGTTTCTGGGCGCGGTCCTGGTCGACCGCGAGCGCAACTTGTTGGTGAGTCTGGCCGCCGCCGCCCTGGTGATCTCGCTGCTGTGGCCGGGCGCGGTGCTCGACATCTCGTTTCAGCTCTCGTTCATGGCGGTGCTGTTTCTGGTGTTGGCGATGGGCCGCTTCTGGCCGTGGTGGCGGCGGTGGGAGGAGCTGCGGCTGGTACGGTTGCGCAGCGGCTGGGTTCGCTATGCCCGCCCGGTGGCGGCGTATCTGGCGGTGTCACTGGCAGCGCTGGCGGGGACCGCCCCCTTGACGGCGTTTCACTTCAACCAGGTGTCGCTCGTGGCGGTGTTGGCCAACGCGGTGGTGGTGCCGTTGCTGGGCACCGCCGCCGTAGCGCTCGGTCTGCTGGCAGCCTTGACCTACCCGCTCTCGGCCGGGCTTGCCGGCCTGTGGGTGTTGCTGGCGTGGCCCTGTCTGTGGCTGGGGCGAAACTTGACCGGGCTGTTTGCTGCATTTCCGGGCGCCGCACTGCGGGTCGTTACCCCGTCGCTATTGGAGCTGGTACTCATGTATGCGGCCTTGCTGCTGCTGCTCTGTCTCGACGGCCGCTGGCGCACGCGCTGCCTGACGTTACTGGCGCTGGTGGGCGCGCTCGATGCTGCTTGGTGGTACCATCAGCGTTATCATCGGCCGGACTTGCGTGTGACTTTCTTGAGCGTGGGCCAAGGCGACAGCGCCGTCGTCGAGTGCCCGGGCTCGATGGTAATGGTGATCGACGGCGGCGGACTGGGAGACGGCACCTTCGACGTGGGTGAACGGGTGGTCGCGCCGTTTCTATGGCGCCGCAAGATCGCGCACATCGACGCCCTGGTGTTGAGCCATCCGCAGTGGGATCACTTCGGCGGGCTGACATTCATCGCTCGCCAATTCACACCCGGTGAGTTCTGGTACAACGGCGATCGTGCGGCCAAGGGGGTGCGCTTCGCCGAGCTGCAAGAAGCGCTCGCCACTGCGGGCGTTCGCCAAGTCGTGGCCGCCCCCGGCATGCAGCGGCCGTGCGGTGACGCGGTCGCGCGCGTGGTCGGCCCGGCGGCGCCGGCGGCTTCAGTGAATGATCGTTCGCTGGTGGTGCAGTTCGAGCGCGGGGGGACGGAGGTATTGTTTACCGGCGACATCGAGCGCAACGGCGAGGCCGCGCTGGTAGCGGCGGCGGCGGAGCGCTTGCGCAGCACCATCCTCAAGGTCCCGCACCACGGCAGTGCCACTTCGAGCACGCCGGCTTTCGTCGCTGCCGTCGCCCCAAGCATGGCAATCGTATCGGTGGGATTCGACAACCGCTTCGGCTTTCCCCACCCTAATACCGAGAGCGCTTATCGGGAGCTGGGTGCCAGCGTGTGGCGCACCGACCGCGACGGCGCCGTCACGGTCAGCATCGGCCCCACGGGCACCATCCGCACGCAGCTGCAACGGCACCTGACCGGTCACCCGCAGGTGGTTGAAAGTGCGCGTTGACTCTGCGGAAGGCCAGGTCTATGGTTCTTGGACAGCAGGGCGAGTGCGTCCTGCTTTTTTTTCAAGGCGGGGCGATGCAGCCGAGCTTCAAAGAGATGATGAACGAGGTGGTGGCGTACGGGAGCTGCTGCGAGTGCGGCTCGTGCGTGTTGGTATGCCCCCACAACGTCATTGATTACATCGGCGGCAAGCCCAAACAGGTGGCCAAGGCGAGCGCCGCGTTCGATTACTGCGGCATGAGCGAAGGCATCGGCTGCGACGTCTGCGCGCAAGTGTGCCCGCGGCTGCATCGCCGCGAACATCATCTCGCAGATCAGGTGTTCGCTCCCGAGCTGTCGGGCAACCACACCTACCGCGGCGCCTTCGGTGTTTACCGCCGCATCGTGGCAGCCCGCACTCGCGACCCCGAGATCCTCAAACGCTGCGAGGATGGCGGGGTGGTGACCACCGTGTTGGCGTGGCTGCGGCGCAACGACCGGATCGACGGTGCAGTGGTATCGGCCATCGACAAAGAGCGGCCGTGCCAGCCCGTTCCCAAAGTGGTCACCTCCGTCACCGACATCATCGGCAGCGCCAGCTCGTGGTACACTTATTGCCCCAACAACCTGGCCCTGGCCGAGGCCGAGAAACTCGGCCTGAGCAAGGTCGGCTTCGTCGGGGTGCCGTGTCAGATCACTCCGGTGCGCAAGATGCAGCTCGCCGACCCGGCCTTTCTCAATAACGGCCGCAAGAAGGACAAACACATCGAGCGGCAGACGAAGTTCCTCAAAGGCTACGGCGACCGGGTGGCGTTCACCATCGGGTTGCTGTGCAGCGAGGTCTTCACCTTTGAAGGGCTGATGCGACACGCCATCCAAGACGAGATGGGCATTGCCCTCAGCGACATCCGGCAATTCAACGTCAAGGGCAAGGTGCAGATTTACAAGCACGATGGCTCGCTGGTTGAATTGAACCTGCGCCACTCGCAGCAGTACGCCCGCCCCGAGTGTCATCACTGCGCGGACTTCACCGCCGAGCTCGCCGACATCTCCTGCGGCGGCGTCGGCGCGAACGGACGGACCATCACAATTATCCGCAGCCGCAAGGGCGAAGAGGTATTCGACGCCGTGGCGCGAGAGGGGTTATTGGACGTGCAACCGATCGAGCAGTTTGAGAATTCCATGAAGGTATTGTTGCGCTTGAACCGCAAGCAGCGCGAGCGCGTTCCGACCCCACCCGGGCGTCACGACACCTTTGTGCGGCCGCTCGGCTTCCGCAACCCGCACTAGTCGCCGCGAGTGCATGTCATGGCCACGCCAGCGGTTACCCGAAGCGGTAGTGCGTCGTCCGACGGACAACTCCAGCAGTTTCTGTCGGAGTTCTTCGAGCGGCTGATCGAGTCATCGCCCGACATCGTGGTGGCCGTCGATCGCGCCGGCACGATCATCTTCTACAATGATGGGGCGGAGAAGAACCTCGGCTACACCGCCGCCGAGATCCTCGGCGAGAGCGTGCTCCGCCTCTATCCCTCCTACGACGAGGCCCACCGGGTGATGGAGGCAATGCGCAGCGACGAGTGGGGCGGGCCGGGGAAGGTCAAGAATTTCGAGACCACCTTCGTCAATCGCTGGGGCGAGCACCTGCCGGTGGCCATTTCCGGCTCGATTCTGTGCAGCGAAGAAGGCTTGGAGATGGGCTCGATCGGTTTCGCCAAAGACCTGCGCGAGATTCGCCGCCGCGATCGGCTGGCAACACTGGGCGAGATCACCGTGGCGCTGTGCCACGAGATCAATAGTCCGCTCGAAGTCATCCTCAACCAGACACAACTGCTCAGCCGTTTCATCGAGGACACCGCCAGTGACGAGCGGGCAGTGATCGAGGAGGAGCGCGTCGACGCCATTCGGCGCGAGGTCGATCAGATTCAAACCGTCATCAACCGGCTCGTCGATATGGCTCACGGCGCCGAGTACGGCACCCGTGAATACCTGGCCGGCAAGCAGATGACCGACCTCGGCGTCAAGGTGCCCCGGCGCAGCGACCAGCCGTTAGCCGGCCTGCGCATCTTGGTGGTGGACGACGACCTCGGCGTCTGCCGCTCGCTGCGCGACCTGCTGACGGCGGAGGGCTGCGAGGTGATGACCGCCGGCAACGGCCTCGAAGCCTTGCGCGTGCTCGATCACTTCACGGCCGATCTGGTGCTCTCGGACGTGGTGATGCCGGATCTCGACGGTTACGACCTGTTCATGGAGATCAAGCGGCGCGGCCAGACCCCGGTGATTCTGATGACCGGCTACTACTACGACCGCGACCACGTGATAAAGCGCAGCCGCTTGGAAGGGCTGGAGAACGTCCTGTTCAAGAAGCCCGTCGATCCCGAGCGGCTCAAGGTAGCGATTCTAGAGCGCTGCCGGCCGGAGAAGTTGCCGCCGCCGGCACCGGCGTAACGGGAGTCGTTCGCGGTTGTCTCGTGACCGTCGGCGACTTGGTCGGCGCCGGCTGCAAGCGCATCACCAGCGGTCCGCCCGCGGTCTCAATCCGCACTTGCTGCGGCGCAATCTCGGCCACGCGGCCCAAGCCCGCTACCTCGTCCCCCAAACGATAGAGCGCGCTCACCCCGTGAGGGTCCTCGATGGCGGCGTACATGGTCTGGCCGCCCGCCGCGACCCCGGCCAGACGGAAGCTGGCAATCGTGGGCGCGGGCACCTGGCCGGGCGCTGCCGCGACGTGGGCAGCGGTTGGCGAACCCGCGGGCGGCGGCGTTTCAAGCACCGCCGGCTGGCGTTGCCACAGCAAGAGGAGCACCCCGGCGAGAACAGCAAGGGCGAGCAGGGCAGGAATATATCGGCGCATCACCGGCAAACTCAGTCGTGCCCCGTGCTCTTAGTGCCTTCGCCGCCAGAAGTCGAACTGTCAGGCTGGACGCGGCCGCCGAGGACCGAGGCGGCTCAGGACATCTTCCACGACCTCGACGAACCGTGGCGCCAGCGCCTGTCCAAGCGCTCCACAATCAGATCCGCCAGCAGCGCTCGCGACTCAGCCGGCGGGCTGAACTTCCAAGAATCCTCAAGGGGCGGTCATCCGCCGCAACCCAAACGTGATGCTGCACTGGCGGCGCGCAAAGACGCGCGCCAGTGAGCATCGGCGTTCAGATGCGGCTAGGCGCACGCCGTTGACGGCAGGGCGGAAACCCTCTCTATCAGCCGCTGCACCTCGCTGTGTCGCGCCCGCTTCGGGCCCGGCAAGGCGGCGGGCCCGCTTCAGTGCCGGCACACGCCGGTGTTGCGGGCGGCGTCTGCCACTGCCCGGCCGATGCGCTGGGCGATGGCGCGGTCGAGCGGATCGGGCAGAATCCGTTCGGGTGTTGGCTCGATGACGGCGCTCGCCAGCGCATGCGCCGCGGCCATCTTCATCTCTTCGTTGATGCAACGCGCGCCGGCATCGAGAGCGCCGCGAAAGACTCCAGGGAACGCCAACACGTTGTTGATCTGGTTGGGAAAGTCGCTGCGGCCGGTTCCGATCACCACAGCTCCGCCGGCACGAGCGGCCTCGGGCATGATCTCCGGGGTCGGGTTGGCCATGGCGAAGACGATCGGCTCTCGATGCATCGAGCGCACCATCGCGGCCGTCACCAAGTTGGCCTGCGACAGGCCGATGAACACATGCGCCCCGGCGAGGGCGTCGGCCAGCGTACCGCTAAGACAGCGGCGGTTGGTGCGCGCGGCCATCTCGCGCTTGTGCGGATTGAGGTCGCTTCGGCCCGGGTGGACGATTCCCTGCGAGTCGCAGAGGATCAGATCACCGGGCGCCGGACAGATGCCGGTCCGGCCACACTCCAAGATCAGCCGGGCACAGGCGATGGCGGCCGCACCGCTGCCGCTGAACACAATAGTACAATCGGCCGGTGACCGGCGGATCACCTTGAGTGCGTTCAGTAGCGCCGCCAGCACGACGATCGCGGTGCCGTGTTGATCGTCGTGAAACACCGGAATGCCTAGGTCTTGCAGCTGCGCCTCGACGTCGAAGCAGCGCGGGGCGGCGATGTCTTCCAAGTTGATGCCGCCAAATACCGGTGCGACCGCACGCACGATGCGCACGATTGCATCAACGTCCTGCGTCGCCAGGCAGAGCGGAAAAGCATCGACGCCGGCGAACTCCTTGAACAGCACCGCCTTGCCTTCCATCACCGGTAGTGCGGCGGCAGCACCCAAGTTTCCCAGGCCCAGAATCGCCGAGCCGTCGGAGATCACCGCCACGGTGTTGCGCTTCATCGTGAGGTCGAACACGCGGGCGGGGTCTTGGGCGATCTCCAAACACACCTGCGCCACACCGGGGGTATAGGCCAGGCTCAGGTCCCTGCGGGTCCTCAGTTCGACTTTGCTCTTCACTTCCAGCTTGCCGTGGAGCCGGTCGTGCAGAGCCACGGCCTCGCGATTGAGATCATCCATGGGAAAACCGAACGGCGCTGGGCTCAGGCGCCGACAACGAAAGCGACGCTGGTGGTGCCGCTGCCGCCGATGTTCAGCGTGGCCACCCGTTTGGCGCCGGCTACTTGGTAATCGCCGGCTTGCCCGGTCACTTGCTTGAAGGCGTCCAGCACTTGGCGGGCGCCGGTTGCGCCCACCGGATGACCGGCGCCGATGAGTCCGCCGCTCGGGTTGATCGGCAGCTTGCCGCCGAGTTCGATGACGCCGTCCTCGATCGCCCGCCACGACTGGCCCGGTTTGGTGAGACCGAAATGATCGATCGCCATGTACTCGGAGGTGGTGAAGCAATCGTGGGTCTCGATCGCGTCGACCCCCCAGCAGTCGGCCACACCGGCGCGCGCGAACGCCTCGACAATGGCCTGGCGCGTATGGGGCAAGACGTAGGCGCAGTCTCGGCTCTGCGCCACCTTGGCGGCAAACTCGATCGAGGCGGTGTGATGGCCCCAGCCGAGCAAGCGCGGGAGCGACGCCAGCGCTACACCGTGATGCTTGGCGTAGCCGGCGGCATACTGCGCCGAGGCCAAGAAGAGACTGGTCGCACCATCGGTCACCTGCGAGCAGTCGGAGACCTTGATGCGGCCACCGATGACGGTATTGAACTTGTCCTGCGAGCGGGCGTGTTCTTCGCTCATGTACCAGTTGCGCGTTTGCGCCAGCGGGTTGCGCTTGGCGTTGGCGTAGTTGACCGCGGCGATGCGCGCCAGATGCTCGTCCTTCAACCCGAAGCGCTTGTCATACTCGTCGCCGAGGCGGCCGAAGAGCTTGGGAAAAGGAAATTCCACCCCCTTGGCCTCGCGCTCGTACCAGGCGGCCGTGCCGAGGAAGTCGCCGCCTTTGGCCGGGTCCACCG
>JACQVA010000242.1 GCA_016210005.1 Deltaproteobacteria bacterium
CGGCCTCGATGCGCGCGCGAATCGCGTCGATCGCACCGACCGGAAATACCAGCCCCGCCGCCTCCACCTCCCCCGTCACGCATGTGCGTCTACCACAATCGAATCTCCGTGTCCAGAGGCCACAACTCGGGCAGGATCAGCCTGAGGATGAGGAGCATGGAAGGTTGAGGTCCCCCAACGCGTGTCCTGAAGCATCTTCTTGACAACAACCGCGCCTGGGTCCAACAGATGCGCTTCGCCGATCCCGACTTCTTCGACAAGCTCGCGGCTCAGCAAACGCCGGATTGTCTCTGGATCGGCTGTTCGAACAGTCGGGTCCCCGCCAATCAGATCGTCGGCCACTTACCCGGGCAACTGTTCGTCCGTGGTCCGGGATGCCGGAGGCGAGGCGGGCTCAAGGTGACGCGGCCCACTTCGGTACGCTGCGCTACTCAGGGCAGGGGCGAAAGCCCCGCATCGATCGGCGCTTGACTCTGCCTGCCCGCTGATTCAGAACGCCTCCACCATGGCAGACGGCGCGCTCAGCGGGATCACGGTTGTCGAGCTGGGTCAAGGCGTTTCCGCCCCCTTCTGCGCCAAGCTCTTCGCCGACTACGGCGCCGACGTCATCAAGGTCGAGCTGCCCGAGGGCGACCTCGCCCGCCGCTGGGGGCCGTTCCCCAACGACCAGCCGCATCCGGACAAGAGCGGACTGTTCTTCTTCCTCAACACCAACAAGCGCGGCGTTGTGCTCGATGTCGCCACCGGCGATGGCCGCGACCGGCTGCTGCAGCTGCTGGCGCGCGCCGATGTGTTCATCGAAAACCACCGCCCGCAGCAGATGCGCGATTGGGGGCTCGATTACGCCAGCATCGCTCGCGTCAATCCCAACCTGGTGATGATCTCGATCACGCCGTTCGGCCGGTCCGGGCCGTACGCCGATTGGAACGGTTACGATCTGAACGCGTTCCACCTCTCCGCCGCCGGCAGCCGCTACTGCGGCCGGCCGGGCGAGCCGCCGTTGGAGCACGGTACGTTCTCGGCGGAATTCTTCGGCGCCTACGTTGCCACCACGTGGGGTTTGGCAGCGGTGCACGGGCGCGCGCAAACCGGCGGCCAACACCTCGACGTCTCGTGCGCCGAGGCCATCGCGGCCTTGTTCGTCGGCGCGCAGAGCATTGGCGGCTACGCCCAGGACGGCAAGTTCGAACGGCGCACGGGCGTGGGCATGCCGCTCGGCGCCCCCGCCACCATCCTGCCGTGCCGCGACGGCTACGTCTGGATGATCGCCCTCGAGCCGGGGCAGTGGAACGGACTGTGCGCGGCGATGGGCAATCCGGAGTGGGCGGCGCTGGATATGTTCCAAGACATGTTCGTGCGCGCCCAGAACGCCGACATGATCTACCCGCTGATCGAGGAGTGGACCCGCGAGCACAGCAAGCAGGAGATCATGGACCTCTGCCAGGCCAACGGCTGCCCGACGACCGCACTGTTCACCATCGGCGAGGTCGCCGAGCATCCACACTTGCGTGAACGACAATACTTCGTCGAGGTCGCGCATCCCGTGCTCGGCAGCGTGCGCACGATGGGAGCACCGATTCGATTGCCGGCGAGTCCGGGCGGGCCGCGTGTTCCCGCACCGCTGCTGGGGCAGCACAACGCGGAGGTGTTCGCCGCGCTTGGCACGCCGGCTCTCACCCTGACCCTTTCCCCGGGGGAGAGGGAACCTAAGGTTGCGCCGCCAGCTAAACTTGCCGGTCCGCTGGCCGGTGTCCGCGTGGCCAACTTCGGCTGGGGTTGGCTCGGGCCGGTGGTGGGACAGACGCTGAATTTTCTCGGCGCCGAGGTTTACAAGATCGAGTCACGCGCCCGCATCGACATCAACCGCACGCTGCCGCCGTTCGGCGGCGGCGTGCGTGATCCCGATCGCAGCCTGCAAAATCATGCCGGCTGGGCCGGCAACGGCAGCGTTACCATCGATCTCAAGAAGCCCGCGGGGCAGGAACTCGCCCGCCAGTTGGTCACGCACTGTGATGTGGCGATCGAAAACTTCGGGCCCGGGGTGATGAACAAGCTGCACCTCGGCTACGACTTCCTGCGAGCGGCGAGGCCCGACGTGGTCATGGTCTCGATGCCGGCCGCCGGGCTGTTCGGCCCACTCAAGGACATCCGGACGTACGGCATGAGTCTGAGCAGCATCACCGGGCTCGACAGCCTCACCGGCTATCTCGGCGGGCCGCCGATCCCGGTGGAGAATGCCTTTGCCGATCCGCTCGGCGGGATCATCGGCGCGCTTGCCGTCGTGCTCGGGCTCAGTTACCGCGATCGCACCGGCATGGGCCAGCACGTCGATTTTTCCCAGCAGGAAGGCATCCTACAGCTGGTCGCCCCGGCGTTCATGGATTACGTCATGAACGGCCGCGTCGCCGGTCCGATCGGCAACCGCCACCCGCTGGCCGTCGCCGCGCCCCACGGCGTCTTTCGTTGCGCCGGCAATGATCGCTGGATCAGTATTGCCGTGCTGACCGATGACGAGTGGCGAGGCCTGGTGCGAGCGATGGGGAACCCCGCCTGGGCGGGTGCCTTTGCCGATGCCGGCAGCCGTGTCGCCAAGCTCGAGGCGTTGCACGAGCAACTGTCTGCGTGGACCCGCCAATTCGACGACTACGAACTGGCGCGGCGGCTTCAGGAGCACGGCGTCGCTGCGGCGCCCATACTCAACGTCGCCGATCTCCTCAATGACCCGCACTACCGAGCCCGCCGCACGTTCATCGCGGTGCAACACCCGCTCGGCTTCAGCGAGACGATTTACGGCGCCTACGTGAAGACCAGCGGCTTCACCCCCGACATCCGCCCCGGGCCGATGATCGGCCAAGACAACGAGCATGTCTTCAAGAGCCTGATGCAGATCGGCGACGAGCGCTACCAGCGGCTCGTTGAGGAGAGAGTGGTCTTCTAACGGGCCGGCGCAGAGGCTGGGCGGATCCCCTGCCTGATGGACGTCTTCAGACGCGCGCCCGATTGTAACGATCAATCATTGCCTCACGGGGCGTGCCCGGCCGACGTCACAGCGCGTGCCACGGGATCGCGCGGACGCGGTCGGTGAGTTGCTCGGGCCGGGTGCAGCGGCACACCAGGAGCCCGCGCCGGGCACGGTCGGGGTATTGGCTCAGGAATGTTTCGAGGTGCCGCGCATCGCTCGGCCGCGGCCGCGCCGTCCACTTCACTTCGATCGGTATGTCTTCCCGCGGGCTCTCGTAGACGAAGTCCACTTCGGCGCCGGAGGCGGTCCGCCAGAAGCTGACGCGATGGCCCCGTCCGCGGTAGCCGGCGCGCGCAATCAGGTCCTGCGCCACCCAATGCTCCAGCAGCGGGCCTGCATGCACGTCGGCCAAGCGCGACTCGAGCGGTAGCTCAGCCGCCGCATTGCGAACGCCGAGGTCGAAGAAGTAGAAGCGCGGCGTCGTCAACAAGCGCTTGCGCGTGCGGCGGGCGTAGATCGGCAGCCAATGCCCGACGAACGTATCGACGAGGACCTGGTAGTAACTCCTGAGCGTGCTGGCGGCGATCCCACTCTCCTGCGACAGCCGCGCGAGATTGAGCTGCTGCCCCGACTCGGCGGCGGCCAAACGGAGGAACGCCACGAACGGACCCATGTCGCGCACTAACGCCTCGCGGCGAATCTCTTCCTCCAGATAATGCTCGACGTACGCGGTGAGCGTGGCGTGTGCCGTGCTCATCGGTTCTGCACGAATGCCGGGCAGGCTGCCCAGCCGCAGCACGCGCTCGATCGGTTGCGACGGGAACGGCGGCGCGGAAGACGTAAACACGGGCGCCGCAATCGCGGGCGCTGCCCCATCGCGCGCGACCTCCCAGCCACACACCGCATAGAGATGGTACGTGTGGCTGCGGCCTGGTAGCAGGTTGGCCGAGCGGGCTCGCAACTGGCGCGCGGAGCTGCCGGTGAGGTAGAACTGCCAGCGCGTTGGCGCGCTATCGTAGAGGTGCTGGATCTCGTCGAGCAGCGCCGGCACCTTCTGGATCTCATCGACGACAATCGTCCGGACCACACGCGGCAACGCCCGCACGGCGCGGCTGAATGCGGCCGGGTCGGCTTCGAAATGACGCCGATCGGTCGCATCTTGGAGGTTGACGAAGTGCGTCCGCTTGCCGGAGAGCAGATGCTGCAGCAGCGCCGTCTTGCCAGTCTGGCGCGCCCCAAACAGCAGGCGGACCTTGTTGCGCGAGATGGCGCCGGACAACGCTGCTTCGAGGAAGCGACCGTGGAACATGCTGTTGTTGATATACCAGGATAATCCACATGTCCATGTTGATCGTCACACGGTGGCCTCGTGGCTGCATCCCGCCTTGGAAGCCGCAGGCTCCTCAACCCAGCCGGCTCAAGAACTCCTGCAC